>JAGYMV010000073.1 GCA_018400355.1 Wenzhouxiangella sp. | reverse complement strand
ATGACCACAGGCAAAGGCAAACCCTGCTCAACCGAACTGGTTTGGGCATTGAACGCCTTACAAAATTCCATGATATTGACACCATGCTGACCCAAGGCCGGCCCAACGGGTGGGCTCGGGTTGGCCTGACCGGCAGGCACTTGCAGCTTGATGTATGCGCTGATCTTCTTAGCCATCGTTTTTCTCTCCTCGGGTTCAATCGCTGGGCCACAAAAGCCGCAGCTCCCCGTCTAGTTAAGTTGCTTTTTAGTTAAAGCTTTTCTACTTGCTGGAAATCCAGCTCGACGGGTGTGGAGCGTCCGAAAATAGACACCGCCACCCGCAAGCGGCTTTTTTCGTAGTTGATTTCCTCAACCACACCGCTGAAATCATTAAAGGGCCCATCGATAACCCGCACCACTTCGCCTGGCTCGAACAAAACTTTTGGCCGAGGCTTATCCACACCTTCTGCCACGCGTTGCAAAATATTGTCTGCTTCGCGTTGCGTGATCGGCGCTGGCTGATCCTGACGACCACCAATAAATCCCAAGACTTTTGGTACGTTTTTCACCAAGTGCCAGCTGGCATCATTCATTTCCATTTGCACCAAAACATAGCCAGGAAAAAACTTCCGCTCACTACGTCGCTTGACGCCTTTTTTCATCTCGACCACTTCTTCGGTGGGTACTAAGATCTCACCAAAGAGATCTTCCATGCCCGCTCGTCTAATGTGGTCTTCCAACGAGTTCTTGACTTGTTTTTCAAAGCCCGAATACGCGTGGACGACATACCATTTCTTGGACATCAGCTGCCTCCAGCCGCGCCAATCAGGCGGCGAATCAGCCAGCCGAACACGCTGTCCATCAAAAACAACAAAATGGCTGTGATGATGGTGATGACAATCACAATTAATGTGGTTTGGAATGTCTCTTGCCGGGTTGGCCACACCACTTTCCGGCGCTGCTCATCGGCTTCTCTAACAAAACCAAACATGTCTCGACCACGCTGGGTCTGCAACACAACAAGGCTCGCAATAATGACCGCAACGACCAAGCCGACCGCACGGATCAGGGTCATGACTTCGTCTGCGTAATAGAAGAAGCCTGCGATGCCGGCGCCTAGAATGGCCAAACCCACAACCATCAACAAGTTGTCACGCGGTGATGCTTTCTCAACGGCCATAATGTTTATATCTACTCTCGCTAACTCTTAAAGGAGCGCTTTCAGTGGCAGGCGAGGAGGGACTCGAACCCCCAACCTGCGGTTTTGGAGACCGCTGCTCTGCCAGTTGAGCTACTCGCCTACATCAACTTGAAACGACGAAAACCGGGGGCGCCCTCAGACACGAGGTCGCACCCGGTCTAGTCCATCATCTTATTTGTGAATTTTGGCGACGACGCCAGCACCCACGGTCGGCCGCCTTCACGAATCGCAAAGCGCAGGCCCTCTCCATCGCAATCGGGTTGATCAGCTCCACCTGCATCTGGACGTAATCCCCAGGCATCACCATCTCCACACCCTCAGGCAACTCACAAGCACCCGTCACATCCGTCGTACGGAAGTAAAACTGCGGACGATGGCCCTTGAAGAACGGGGTATGACGTCCACCCTCATCCTTGCTCAAAATATAAACCTCAGCCTCAAAGTGAGTGTGCGGCTTAATCGCCCGGCGCAGACCTTCCCGACCACGCTCAACCTCATCACGCTTGGTACCACGCAACAACACACCCACGTTATCGCCAGCCTGACCTTGGTCAAGAAGCTTTCTAAACATCTCAACTTTTTGTATAGATCGTCTTCACGTGGTGTCATAATATATCCCCACAATCTCAATCATCGCCCGCGTAGACTACACCGCTCAATCCGACCCGTCACCACAGTGCCACGGCCAGCGAAATCGAAAACACATCTTCAATCGGCAACAAGAAAGGCTTGTCAAATCACGCACGAAACGGGAACATACAGATCCAGCGCTTCCTGTACAATCGGAAGACGCCAATCTCCTCTCGTCACCTTCCAAAGCCTTCAAAGCAGGCCGTAAACAATCGGCGTATCATCACCAGGAAGTCATAGTCACTCAACAACTCGCGGACTTCCATCTCAACAAGCTCAAGCAACAAGCATCATCAACCATGTCCGCCTTGTTCCAGTACCAAAATAAAAGGTACACCCACCTGACGGAAGCCAACAAAATATATGCTCTCTCGTCTGCGGCATCCAGGCTTATCAGCCGCCGATACAGGCAAAATCGCTCCGTCCATCTGGGCCGCACCCGTAATCATGTTCTTCACATAATCCGCGTGACCGGGACAATCTACGTGCATGGTGACGAGCATCAGACTCATACTCCAACGTGAGCGGGCCGCAATCCGTAAATACCACGCTCGCGCTCCTCAGGGCATTATCAATCTGATCATAAGCACGAAACTCACCGCGAGCCTCCGCACACACCTTCGTCAACGCCGCCGTCAACGTCGTCTTACCATGGTCAACGTGACCAATCGTTCCAACGTTTACGTGGGGCTTGTTGCGTTCAAATTTTGCCTTGGACACGCGCTTACAACTCCGTTGCCTATGTTTAAATTAAACCGTCTCATCTGGTGCCCACGACTGGACTCGAACCAGTGACCTCCTTGCAAAGGGAGTGCTCTACCACCCTGACTACGCGGGCCGTTCAGTCAAACAAGCAGCTCTTCTCAAACATCCGTTCTCTCACCACCATCTTCCATGATACAGAGATGGAGCGGGTGATGGGAATCGAACCCACACCATCAGCTTGGAAGGCTGAGGTTCCCGTTGTTCCACCCACGCCACGTTGCCCGATCTGCTCTCGCGGTCTTTGGCCACCTCGATAAATCTCATTAACCATCGTCGCGCGTTGTCTTCGCCGCACAATCGTGGTGGAGGGCAGGATTCAGACCTGCGAAGAAGGCATCTTTAAGCAGTTTACGAATCTGCCCTCGTTGACGCTTGAGTACCCCTCCAAAAAAGTACTCTAAAATCGTTATTCTCGACTTTATCCATTCGTGCTCAGCCTTAACTGGCACAAATTGCGAACCAAGCCAGCAATTGTCGCCCATTTGATGGCTCGCGCGTCAACTCAAAAGGCCAGAAAAATCGCAATTTCAACGGCGTTAGATCGAAAGTGCATGACATCACCCTCACACACCACGTAGTCACGGCCCTTCAAAGCTGCCAACTTACCCGCCGCTTTGGCCCCAGATTCCCCGCCACAAGCCAAATAATCTCAAAAGCGGTGACTTCTGCTCGGATGAAGCCTTTTTCAAAATCGGTGTAAGATGCGACCTGCCGCCTGCGGTGCACTCGCTCCCCGCGCCACTGTCCACGCCCGGACTTCTTTGGGTCCAGCAGTGAAAAATGTCAACAAATCAAGCAGGGCATAACCAGCCCGAATCAAACGATTCAAACCCGGCTCTGTTTGCCCCAAATCGGCCAAGAATTCGGCCTGATCGGCTGGCTCCAATTGGGCAAGCTCTGCCTCTAGGGCAGCGCTCAACACCACCACCTCGGCCTGATGCGCTTGGGCATAGTCGCGCACGGCCCGCACATGATCGTTGTCTTCTAGGTCTTGGTCGGCCACATTGGCGACATAAAGTTGCGGTTTGTCGGTAATAAACTGCCAAGGCGAGAGGCTGGCCCGATCATCGGTCGACAAATCCGCCGATCTCAGGGGTTTTCCCTGCCCCAAGTGCTCAACCACCCGGCCCAGTAGCTCAGCCAAACGCTTGGCCTCTTTGTCCCCGGATCGGGTTTGTTTGCCAATCTTCTCTAAGGCCTTTTCGGCTGTGTCTAGGTCCGCCAAACCCAATTCGGTGTCGATGATCTCAATATCAGAGATGGGATCGATGCGCCCTGAGACATGCGTGATGTCATCGTCTTCGAAGCAGCGGACAATATGCGCGATCGCATCGGTCTCACGGATGTGGGCCAGGAATTTGTTGCCCAAACCCTCCCCTCTCGATGCCCCTTCCACCAAACCGGCAATATCCACAAACTGCATCATGGTGGGGATGATTTTTTCTGGGTGCACAATCTCGGCCAGTTGCTCAAGCCGAAGATCGGGCACAGCAACCATGCCAACATTGGGCTCGATGGTGCAAAAGGGATAATTCTCTGCGGCAATTTCTGCTTTCGTCAAGCAGTTAAAGAGAGTTGATTTGCCCACGTTGGGCAAGCCCACAATTCCACACTTAAAGCCCATGACTCACACCCATCTCATATTCGTTGATACTCATTTCGAATCGGTATGCAACGCGCAAACCGCTCGATCACTTTGGCCTGAAAGCCACATCGGAATCACGGGAATCGCCCGCTCGATGGCTCCCTCGATCGCTGCCTGATCTTCGGCACTGGGACGCCCCAAAACCCAAGGCGTGACCTGCTCTCGCTGACCGGGGTGACCGATGCCAATCCGCAGACGCCAAAACCCATCGCCACCCAAATGAGAAAAGGCGCTTCTCAGCCCATTCTGGCCACCGTGCCCACCGCCCCACTTCAGGCGAATGTCACCCGGGGCGAGGTCCAAATCATCGTAGGCCACCAAAATGTGTGTCATTGGGATGTTGTAAAAATCCCGCACGGCGCGCAAAGCCTGACCCGAGTCATTCATAAAGGTCTCAGGTTTTAATAAAACCAATTCTGCATCGGCCACCCTGATCTTATCGACCTCACCAAAGAGCTTTTTGTTTGGACGAAGGTTAAAAGAATGGGCCTTTCCCAAGGCGTGCAAAAACCAAAACCCGGCGTTGTGCCGGGTTTTGTCGTACTGAGCGCCCGGGTTACCGAGCCCTGCGATG
>JAGYMV010000072.1 GCA_018400355.1 Wenzhouxiangella sp. | reverse complement strand
CGCAGGCGCGCCCCCTTCACCGGCGCCGTCTACCGCGAGGCGTTCACGGACCAGGACTGGCACTTCGACCCCTTCACCGGCGCGCCCATCACCAATCTGGCCCTCGAGCCGAGGCCCAGCGGAGATTGCCAAACCCGTCTCAAAACGCGCCTCTACACGGCCATTTTGTGCATTGAGCCCGACAACATGACCTGCCTCATCAGCTGCCCAAATCTTGTCATCGAAAAAGTCCAAGCCGATCGCTGGTCGAGACCGGCTCACACCATCAAGCGCCTTAGTGGACCAGACGTTGGACACAGTGAGTGTTGGCGTGAACTCCACCAATTCAGCCGGCGGGATGGATTCGTCATCGCTAAAGAGTCCACCGAGTGTCTGGCAACCCGCCAACAAGGCCATCAGCACGACTGCTGTGGAAATTTTGCCAATAGAAAATAAACTCATGAATCCGCCTGCATTACACCCGGGCCAGTGGCATCGAGCTTCATTTGAATCAGTGTCGTGCCAAAACCCATGTCACTGGGTGAATCGAGCGCCACCTGATAAGCCTCTCTGGCTTGCTCAATATCGCCCATGCTCATATAGACATCGCCGCGCACTTCGGCCCATGGGCCTTCGTAACCTGTGGGTGCTGGAGCAGACAAGACAGCCAAAGCGGCTTCACTGTCGCCCTGCCCATCAAGCAAACGGGCCAAGCGCAAACCAATTAAGCCACGCAATGACTCGATATCAGACCGCGTCAGAAGCGTCTGATAAATATCAATCGCTGGCCCCAGTCGGCCGGCATCGACATAGGCTTTGGCCATGGTCATCGCGCCGAGTTTGTAGTAACCGCTTTTATCAAGCGTCTCAAGCTCAGCAAAGTAATCCTCTGCCATTTCCAGCTGCTCACTCTCGATCAGACTCTGGAGTGTGTTGAAATAGCTCGCTGCTGCGCTCTGGCTCTCGATCTGATTGCGCTGGTACTGCTGAAAACCAAACACACCCCCAAGCGCCAAAACAACCGCAACGATCAGCGTAAAGCCATTGCTCTGAAGCCAGCGGCGGACGCGCTCGCCCTGTTCATGTTCGTCGTAGAGTTCCACTGCCATTGCAGACTATTCCTTTGATTCAATTAATTGTTCGGCGAGATATTGTGCCAGATCTTCTTGCTTGAGGTGATGTTGTTCCTGTTTGGAGCGCAAATCCTTAACCTGCACGGTGCCATCGGCCAACTCGGTTTCCCCAACAACAAGAGCAAACCGTGCTTGACTTCGATCTGCCCGCTTAAATTGAGATTTTAAGCTACCACCGACAAGATCCACGCCCACAACAAGACTCGGTAAAGCGGTGCGGAGTGCTTCTGCTTTTTGGAGCACAGGCCCTATGCCGACGGCGCCAACCCAATAGACCGATGGTGGCGCTTCACTCTCATCGTTTTTTGTCGAGAGCAAATCAAGCAAACGTTCTGCCCCCATCGCAAACCCAATGCCTGGAACATCTTTTCCACCAGCCATCGCAACCAACCCATCGTAGCGCCCGCCAGCACAAACGGTGCCTTGTGCACCCAACCGATCAGTGACCCACTCAAACACCGTGCGACAGTAATAATCGAGTCCGCGAACCAGACCTGTGTTGATCGTGTATTCGATGCCCAACTGGTCCAAAAGTTCGCACACGGTCTCAAAGTGCACCCTGGCTGGCTCACCCAAGTGATCGAAGAATCGAGGGGCATGGGCCATGATGGCTTGGGTGGTTTCAACCTTTGAATCGAAGATCCGCAACGGATTGGTGTGCAACCGACGCTTCGAATCCTCGTCCAATTCCTGCTCGTGCGGCATCAAGTACTCGACGAGCTCTTGCCGATAACGTTGCCGGTCCTCAGGATCACCCAATGAGTTGATTTCCAGCCGCAAGTCATCTCTCAGGCCCAATTCATGCCATAACCGATCGACCAAGGCGATCAACTCAACGTCCACTCCAGCCTCAGCCAACCCAAACACTTCTGCCCCGAACTGATGAAATTGGCGCTGCCGACCCCGTTGGGGACGTTCGTGCCGAAACATCGGGCCTTGATACCAAACCTTGAGGCCCGGTGGGTTGAGCAGACCATGCTGAATCACAGAACGCACCACACCCGCCGTTCCCTCAGGCCGCAAGCTCAAAGAATCGCCATTGCGATCTTCGAAGGTGTACATCTCTTTTTCCACCACATCCGTGGTTTGGCCGATGGCCCGCGTGAACACATCGGTGTGCTCGACGATGGGCAAGCGAATTTCTTTGAATTGGTAACGGGCAAACAAAGAAGCCATCTGTCGCTCGAGCCGCTGCCAGTCTTTTGTGGCCTCAGGCAAGATGTCGTGCATGCCTCTGATGGATTGGCGCTGAGTCATTGCTTTCGGATCACCTCTCCGGCGGCATCAATCTGAAACGCCATCAAGCCCTCCGCCTGATCAGAGTCCAGATGCTCGATCAATTGGCCGTTGAGTTCAAATTGCACCACGGATCCCAAGCCCACCAGTACATTGAATGGTGGCTCACCTTGGTAGCTGTATTCGGCGTCGGCACGCAATAAATTGTGCTCTAAGCGTTTACCTTCTGAGTCTGTCACCTCAAGCCAGCTGTCTTCGAGCAGGTTGACTTTGAGCACATGGACCAATGGCGCGGGCGCATCAGCACTCGGGTCAACAGAGTCACCCACGTTGGTCCCTGCCGTATTGCCCAGATCCCCACGTTCTTGTGTCCGGCCACCCAGCGCACGAGCCGGCATCTGACTGGCTTTCAGTTGGCGCACCCTAGGCTCGGTGATCTCCGCGGGTGGCAACTGACCTGATCCTGCCAAGCCCCCTGTGATCCACGAGGTGCTGTGATTGATTGAAAACCAAACCAAAGGGGGCACGATAATTAATGAGGCCACCGCATAGCGCGTCCACCCCAATGCCCTTTCAAGCCAACGACGGCGTTTTGGCACCGGCAAAACCACTTGCAGTTGTGGCAACTCAGACCCATCGACCGCCGTGTCTTCTAGGTCCATCAACTTGAGATAGCGCTTCAGATACGCATCGCGATACACCCCAGCCAAACCGCTGGCCTCGGCAGATTCCAACTGTTGTATCACGGCTGTGCTGGCACCCAGTCGTTCGGCCACATCCTGCACAGACCAACCCCTGGCCAACCGCTCAGCGGTCAAACGCTGGCTTAGGGTCATTTCATCTGTGGTTGAGTGAGTCATCATGCACTCAAGGCTTGCTGGGCCAACTGTGTCTGAACGAGGCGCCGACGCTCACTTGGGCTTAACAACTCACCCACGAGCTGACCACAGGCCGCAGCGATGTCATCGCCGCGGGTTTTGCGAATGGTGGTGACAATCCCAGCCGAACGGACCGCCATTTGAAACGCGTACAACGTGGCGTCATCCGATGGCTTAAAAGGTGTGCCCGGAAATGGATTGAACGGAATGAGGTTGACCTTGCAAGGCAAGCCATCGAGTATTCGCCGCAAGCCACGCGCATGGCTGGGTTGGTCATTCACACCTTCAATCATGGTGTATTCGAAGGTGATGGAACGGCGCTTGTCGTGTTCAATGTAGCGACGACAGGCCGCCAACAGGGTCTCAATCGGGTATTTTCGGTTGAGAGGAACGAGGCGCTCTCTGAGCTCATCGGTTGGTGCATGCAGTGAGACGGCGAGCGCAAACTCGGTGCCCTCGATCAACTGGTCGATTCCTGGGACAACGCCCGCGGTGGAGATTGTGACGCGCCGCGCGGCCAAGCCATAGGCCAGATCGTCTCTCAAGATCGCCAGCGATGGCTTCACCGCCAACAGGTTGAGCAATGGCTCGCCCATGCCCATAAACACCACGTTGGTGATTTTGGCCTCGCCATCGGTTAACTCATTGAGCCGTCTGACAGCAAACCAGACCTGCCCGATGATTTCATCGGCTGACAAATTGCGCTTAAACCCTTGCGTAGCCGTTGAGCAAAACGTGCAATTGAGCATGCAACCCACTTGGGAAGAAATGCACAAGGTCCCGCGCCCTGTCTCTGGAATGAAAACGGTTTCAATGGCTGAGCCACCCCGCTCACTCAGCAACCACTTCACTGTGCCATCGCTCGATTGACTCTCACGAATCATGCGCGGGGCCTCAACGGTGGCCACAGCCACCAAACGATCTCTCAGGGACTGAGACAAATCGGTCATCTGCGAAAAGTCGGTCACGCCACGTTGATGAATCCACTGCAAAACTTGGCGCGCACGAAAAGGCTTCTCGCCCAGCGTGACAAAGAAATCAGCCAGGCCTTGGCGATCAAGGCCCAGCAGATTGGTCAAGGGTGTCGTTACCTCGGACACAATTCGTCGGCGGCAAAGAAATACGCGATTTCTTCTGCTGCTGTGTCGGGACCATCGGACCCATGCACTGCATTGGCATCAATGCTGTCAGCAAAATCAGCTCGGATGGTGCCGGGGGCTGCTTGGGCTGGATCGGTTGCGCCCATCAGCTCACGGTTTCTGGTGATGGCGTCGGGGCCTTCAAGCACTTGAATCATCACAGGACCAGAGCTCATGAACGCCACCAAGTCTGCAAAGAAGGGACGCTCTTTGTGAACCGCGTAAAAGCCCTCGGCCTCAGCCTTTGAGAGGTGTTTCATTTTGGCAGCCACAACCTTGAGGCCAGCTTGCTCAAAACGCGTGTAAATGGCGCCGATGACATTTTTTGACACAGCGTCGGGTTTGATGATGGAAAGAGTCCGTTCCATGGGTGATGTTTTCCTTGTGAATCCGAAAGGTTACGAAAGCTTCCTATGATAGCCCAAGCGCTTCTATCCGTCACCGCTTTTGGGCGGATTG
>JAGYMV010000071.1 GCA_018400355.1 Wenzhouxiangella sp. | reverse complement strand
CAACACCATACCCAGTTCCCTCTAATGCTGACCCCCTCTTTGGTCGGTGCCAAGGTCACCACCGGCCAGTAAGTGCCCACACCCGCACCGCGTGCGGCTTGCTGGTGCTGGAGCATCAAGCGTTCAAGACGCTGCTGGTCGGCTGAGGTCCGACCCCCGCCCAAACCCACCGGCGTGGCTGGCTGAGAGAACACTCGATCCATCGGGGTGGATTGGCTAACAAACCCTTGCCCGGCCTCGTTGGCACCCGGCGCTGAGTTGTCCAGCAATGAATAATTCATGCCCACCAAGGCAACCACGGCGACGCTGGCTGCAATCAAACCGCCCGCCACTGGCTTTAAAAAGCGGTGTGGTGCCCGTTCTTGCTCCATCGCCGGTGAGGTCTCCAAGGCGCGGGCGACCCGGGCTGAGAGATCGACGGCAGCAAACGACTCTTTGCGCATCACTTGTCTGACCAAATGGTAGCGCGACCACCGATGGGCGACCGCGGCATGCTCGGTGAGGCGTTTGATCACAAAACGTTGGCGAGAGCGCTCGATTTGGCCATCGACAAACGCCGATAGCTCTTCGTCGAGTTCTCGATTGGAGTCATTCACTTGGGGGCTTTGGCTTTTCATGCTTGGGTCTCATCTAAGAGTGGGCGAAGCTTGTCATCAATGGCTTCTCGTGCCCTAAAAATACGCGATCGAACGGTCCCGATGGGGCATTCCATCGCCTGCGCTATTTCTTCATAACTCATGCCTTCGATTTCTCGAAGCACAATGGCTGTCTTTAAATCCTCTGGCAATGCTTCGATTGCATCGTGAACGGTTTGTTCAATTTCTTCGGTCAATAGTTCGTGCTCGGGAGAGGCGGTTTCCTTCAACCTAGAATCAAAGCTGTACTGCTCGGCATCGGTCGCATCCACATCCGACAATGGGGGTCGGCGGCCTTGAGCCACCAAATGGTTTTTCGCCGTGTTGATCGCAATCCGGTACATCCAAGTATAAAAAGCACTCTCACCACGGAACCGAGCCAAGGCGTTGTAGGCCTTAATAAAAGCCTCTTGCGCCACGTCCATTGCCTCAGCATGATCAGACACGTAGCGCATGATCAAGCTGATGATCTTATGCTGGTATTTTTTCACAAGCACATCGAAGGCGGTTTTATCGCCTTGTTGCACCCTCTCTACCAACAGTTGGTCAATTTCCCGCTCGCCCATCAGGGCCATCCTTGCTCCGTGATCGACGCTCGGCTACAGTCCTAGACCGCCGCGCGCCAAATTAGTTTCATGGCCTTGAGAAAAACCCAGACCAACCCTTGCCGTTCATCGACAATCCCCGCTCCAATGCACTTTGATCAGGCACCGTCCCATCAGAGCGAGGCAATCGACTCAGGATAGCATGCCAGCCCAGAAACCCCTGCAGAGCATGCGATAATATGGGCTGATAAATGATCTTGATAGGACCCAAACCATGACCCAAACACCCAACCAAACCACCGCCAGCCTGCTTGAGGGCTTGGGGCTCAAGGCCATCAATCCTGGGGCCTGTTTCGGCCCAGGCCAGTGGTCAGAGATACGCCAAGACCATCTGATTGATTCGATCTGCCCGGCCACCGGTGAGGTCATTGCCCAGGTCAGTGGCGCTACCGAAGCCGATTATGAGCGGGTCATTCAAACCGCCCAAGGGGCCGCCAAGGCGTGGCGAGAAGTCACCGCACCCGAGCGTGGTCACGCGATTCGTTTGGTCACAGACGCCTTGCGCACCCACAAAGATGCGCTCGGGTCATTGGTGGCGCTCGAGATGGGCAAGATCAAGGCCGAAGGCGATGGTGAGGTCCAAGAGATGATCGATATTGGTGACTTGGCATTGGGCCAATCGCGCATGCTCTTTGGCAAAACCATGCACTCAGAACGGCCTGGCCATCGCATGTATGAGCAGTGGCACCCGCTGGGTGTGGTGGGCGTGATCACAGCCTTTAACTTCCCTGTGGCGGTGTGGGCTTGGAATGCCTTGTTATCGGCTGTGTGTGGCAACGCCACAGTCTGGAAACCCAGCCCCAAAGGTGCTTTGTGCTGTTTGGCTGTCCAAAATGTGGTCAATGAGGCGCTCAAAGATGCCGATCTGCCACCGATTTTCACCTCGTTTATGGAGCCTGGGCACGCATTGGCCGAGCGCTTTGTTGATGATGAGCGGGTGGCGCTGATTTCTTTTACAGGCTCCACCGCCATCGGCCGCGAAGTCAGTCAACGTGTGGCCAAGCGCATGGGCAAAAGTTTGTTGGAGCTGGGTGGCAACAACGCCATCATCATTGACCCCACCGCCGATTTGGAACTGGCCATCCCTGCGGTGGTCTTTGGTGCCGTGGGCACCGCCGGCCAGCGTTGCACCACCACCCGCCGTTTGTTTGTGCACGAGTCCTTAATGGACACGGTGTGCGACAAGCTGGTCTCGGCTTATGCGCAAGTCCGCATCGGTGACCCGCTCGATCCGAATACCCTCATGGGGCCGCTCACCGACCAGGCCGCGCAAGATCGATACCTACAAGCCATCGAGCGGGCCAAAGCTTTGGGTGGCGAAGTCTTGTGTGGTGGTGAGGCCATCGATGGGCCCGGCTTCTATGTCAAGCCTGCCATCATCAAAGCCAACAACGATTGGGACATCGTGCAAGAAGAGACCTTTGCGCCGATTCTGTATGTCATGGGCTATGAGACCTTGCCTGAGGCCATGGAGATGCACAACAACGTCAAACAAGGCCTCTCATCAGCGATTTTCACCACAGACATTCGAAACGCGGAATACTTCTTGTCGCATCTGGGTTCAGATTGCGGCATCGCCAATGTCAACATTGGCACCTCAGGTGCTGAAATCGGTGGCGCCTTTGGTGGGGAGAAAGAGACCGGTGGGGGTCGCGAGTCTGGATCAGATGCTTGGCAGGCGTACATGCGCCGACAAACCAACACCATCAATTACTCCCGCGAACTGCCGCTGGCTCAAGGCATCAAGTTCGAGTTTTGATGTATCACTGGCTGCGCCATGGCTTCTTTCGTCTTGAGCCTGAGAAGGCGCACGACTTGGCCATGGCAAGCCTTGATATTGGGGCACGAACTGGGCTTTTAAAAACGCTCTACCCAAAGCCCGATGACTGCCCTGTGGATTGTCTTGGCTTGCACTTCAAAAACCCCGTTGGATTGGCCGCCGGCCTAGACAAAGACGGCGACCACTTGGATGCACTCGGCGCGCTCGGCTTTGGGTTTATTGAGTTGGGCACAGTCACGCCCAAGCCACAACCGGGCAATGAACGGCCAAGAATGTTTCGCCTAGAACAACATGGCGCATTGATCAACCGCATGGGGTTTAACAACAAAGGCGTCGACCACCTGGTTGAGAACTTAAAAAAGCGTCGCTACACAGGCATCGTCGGCGCCAATGTGGGCAAGCAAAAAGACACCTCCATTGACAACGCTGCCGCAGACTATGCCATTTGCATTGAGAAGGTCTTTCCCCATTGCGACTACATCACCATCAACATCTCCTCACCCAACACGAAAAACTTGAGGGCACTGCAAGACCAAGGACATCTCTCTGAGCTCTTATCAGAACTGGTTGGTTTGCGAAACAGCCTCTCACACGAACACCAAACCAATCGGCCCTTACTGATCAAGATTGCACCCGATTGGGAGGAGATGGCTTTGGTTCAGGCACTCGAAACGATTGCCGATTCGGGCATTGATGGTGTCATTGCCACCAACACCACTTTGGATAGAGAGTCGGTCAAAGGCCATGCTCTGGCCAATGAGGCCGGTGGACTCAGTGGTCAACCCGTCAGACCGGCCGCCAATCATGTCTTGGCAGTTGCCCGTCGCGTTCTCGGCGACCACTTCCCATTGGTGGGCGTGGGTGGCATTGCCTCAGGCGACGATGCCGCTGAAAAAAAGAGGCTGGGCGCAGACTTGGTCCAGATCTACACAGGCTTGATTTATGAAGGCCCTGGGCTGATCAAAGAATGCGTTGCTGCATGGCCTCAGACAAACTGATCCAAGACGCCGACTTGTCGGCTTTGAGCACCTTCAAGCTGCCGGCCAGAGCGCGACATTTGTTGACTCTATCGGCCATAGAAGACCTGAACCTCGATGTGTTGTCCGAGCCCGACGTGCTGATTCTTGGCGGTGGCTCAAACACCGTGTTCTTGTCCGACTGGCCGGGTCTTGTGGTGCTCAATCAACTCAAGGGCTTAAGTGCTCGTCCAGACGGTAACGAAGTGGTTGTCTCAGTGGGTGCCGGCGAGTCTTGGCACCATTTGGTTTGCCACTGCCTAGACCAGGGCTGGTATGGGTTGGAAAACCTCATTTTGATTCCTGGCTCAGTGGGTGCAGCGCCCATTCAAAATATTGGTGCCTATGGTGTTGAGCTCTCATCTGTGATCGAGCAGGTGGTGACTTGGGACAGACTGGCAAAAGAAACCAAAGTCTTTGATCGCAACGCTTGTCAGTTTGCCTACAGAGACTCCATTTTCAAACATGTGGCCAACGCTCGTTATCTCATCACCCAAGTGGATTTTCGACTGCAAACCGTGTTTGAGCCCCGCACCGACTACCCCAGCCTAAAAGACGCACTGGATCGACACAAAGGCGGTGAAGTACTCAATCAAGACAACACACCCATGCAACAGGCCCGCACACTGGCCGCCACCATCATGCGCTTGCGCCGGCACCGTTTGCCTGACCCCAATCGGATCGCCAATGTGGGGAGTTTTTTCAAAAACCCCATTGTCACAATGGATCAACTCAACGCGTTGATTGAAAATTTCCCCGATCTGCCCCACTGGCCTGTCACCGACCCACACCTTGGTCAGGGCGCCAAATTA
>JAGYMV010000070.1 GCA_018400355.1 Wenzhouxiangella sp. | reverse complement strand
GCTCAAGGTCAATGGCGTCCGCGGTTTGCGCGTGGTGGATGCCTCGATCATGCCGACATTGGTCGGTGGCAATACCAACGCCCCCACCATCATGATTGCGGAAAAAGCCGCCGACTTAATTCTGGGGCGTGCGCCCTTATCGCCCGCTGTCTAGGGGCAAGGCCATGTGCAGTCTGGCTGCGATCGTTCGACACAGCGCGTATTCATCTGCATCAATCTGTCCATCGCTGGCGATACAGTCAACCATGGCTTGAGCCAAACGCTCTTTTTCAGTGGCTTTTAGAGTGTTGAGCACAACCGTCGCCTGGTCTAGCGTCTCGGCCCAATTCTCAATCATTGGCCAATCCCCCTCCTCTCCAATCAAGGCTTCCATAACGGCCTGCCACGCCTTTTGCTGCGACACTAGACCACCATGCCCCTGCATGGCCACCACAGCCATTAGCGAGGCCACCGATGGCTTCAACTGGGCCAATGTCTTAGACCCAGACATCTTGGTCTTTGATGGCGCCGCCACTTCAATGAGGCTTTGTTCAATCAAACGATCCAACACATACTCAAATACCGTGAGTTGCCCATCGTGAACGATCAAATCACCCATCAATGATTGGAGTTGTGCGCGCTCTTGGGCTGGCTTTTGCTTCAAGATGGGCAGACACATCTCCAGCAACGGCAGGCGCCATCGCATGGGCACATCACCGAGTGTTTGTTTCATGGAGGCCAACTGATCGAGTGCTGCCTGACCACCCCAAGCTTCAATGATTGGATTGAGGGCGGCACCATCACCGGATTGCTCACCCAGGATCAGATACACCAACAAGAAACCGACGTGCTCATCCGAATGCGCCCACTCCTTGAGAGAATCAGGCATCTCCCCAAGCAAGGCCACAGCGGCCAGCAGCTGGTGCCCATCCAAGCCCCCCAAAGCCCCGAGTGCATCATTGGCTGGCGCGGGAGTCGCTGATTCGGACTTGGGTGGCTCAGGTTGCTTGGCTTTCTTGCTGGCTTGCTCTGCAAACCGGGCCCAATCGTCTTGGGTAAAAGCCGGCTCAATGGCTTGAATGCGTTTTAACAAAGGCGGGTGGGTGGCAAATAGAAAGCCAGAGACGCCTTGACCAAATAGCATGTGCCCCACTTCTTCTGAATCGGCTTCCAGTCGACTGCCAAGATCCGCGGTGCCGATCTTTTTTAAAGCACCGGAAATCCCATCTGGGTTGCGGGTGAACTGGACCGCAGCGGCATCGGCCAAATATTCGCGTTGTCTTGACACGGCCGCCTTGATTAAACGTCCAAAGAACAGGCCAATATAGCCAATCAATACAATGGCGAGGCTGAGCATCATCAAAGGTGCTGCATCTTTGGAATTTTTCGAAAACCTGGCCGAGTGCATCAAGTGCTGGCCCATGATGGCAATGACCATGATGCCAAAGACGAACCCCATCAAACGGATGTTGATGCGCATGTCCCCATTTAAAATATGACTAAATTCATGCGCGATCACGCCTTGGAGTTCGTCTCGGCTCAGTCGCTCAAGCAGACCCCGCGTGACAGCGACTGCGGCATCGGTGGGTGCATACCCAGCTGCAAAGGCATTCAGCCCAGCCTCTTGTTCCAGCACATACACCTCTGGGACTGGAACGCCTGAGGCAATCGCCATCTCTTCGACCACGTTATAAAGTCGGCGTCTGGCCGGGTCTTGGGTGGTTGGGTCAACCAAGGTGCCACCCATCGCACGGGCGACTTTGCCCCCACCTTGCCTTAAGCCGATGGTTTTAAACAAACTTGCTAAGAGCATGACGACCAGCACCAAACCCGCGGCCCAAGGGACCAAAGGCCAGCCACCCAATAAAAACGCCAAAAGGCCAATAGCGATGGCAATGAAGAGCAGTGCCAAGACAAATAAGGCGATCAGCAGCTTGGACTGCCGACGCGCCTGGTCTTGCTGTTGGAAGAAATTCATTGATTCAGTGTGGCTTGAATGACTCAGCCAAAATCAACACTAACCGCTTCACGTTTGATGGGGTCATCAATTTCTAAAAGCTCTGCTGCTTGGAAACTAAAGACACCGGCGACTAGGTTGTTTGGGAAGGTCTCTCTTAAGATGTTGTAATTCATCACAGAGTCGTTGAACGCCTGACGCGCAAAAGCCACCTTGTTTTCTGTGCTGGTGAGCTCTTCTGTTAATTGCATCATGTTTTGATTGGCCTTGAGATCTGGATAATTTTCAGACAATGCAAACAGGCGACCCAAAGCACCACTGAGCCCCTGCTCAGCTTGCCCCAATTGCTTCATGGCCGCTGGGTTGGTGGGGTCTGAGGAGGCCTTTTGAAGTTCAGAGGTTGCCGTGTTCCTGGCTTGAATGACGGCCTCGAGCGTGTCCTTCTCATGGCTCATGTAGCGTTTGGCCACTTCAACCAGGTTGGGAATCAGCTCATGGCGACGCGTGAGCTGCACGTCAATCTGAGCAAAGGCGTTTTTGTATTGGTTGCGGCCAGTCACCAGCCGGTTGTAGATGGCGATCACAAAGACCGCCAGAAGAACGACGAGACCTACAATTACCCACTCCATCCTTATTTCTCCAGAAAGTTCTGAGGTTGAGCTCTAGTGTACCCGCTCAAACCCCAAACTCAACTCCGTCAAAAGTAATGGGTCCAGTGTGTGGCTGGCCGATAACCGTGTCTTTGGGCCAATGCGCGGACGTGCTGTGGCATTTTTTCGCTCATTGGCTGGGAGAGTGCATTCATCAATGATTCTAGGGCACCCTCGACAGCGTTGGGGTTTAGAAGGTCCTCAAGAGCCACTGAAACAACCTCAAAAGGCGTCTCTTGGGCGACGCGGTCCAGCGCTTTTTGCTCCTCGAGCCAAGCGTGCAACATGGCATCGACTTGGCGGTAGCCAGCCAAATGCCACTGCAAGCGAACGTAGTTAGGCTCGCAGGTCACGCGCACGGCCACCGCTTCTGGGAACACGGCCCAAAGACCGATGAGATCGGCGGCCCGACAGGGAAACGGCTCAATCAAACAAGCCACGTTGTCGTCTGCAGCCCGCAGGTACCGACGCGCCATCGGTAGGGCTTGCTCGGGTGACAAACCAACCGCCGGGGTCTCCCCAGGATACAGGCCCAAGTGCTGATGGCGGGTTGCCCCCTCTGCCATCGGCAAGACCTTCGCGCCTTTGATCTGCGCCAAAGCGGCCAAAAGAAGCTCCCGCCCAGCCCATGGCCAGCCAGGCACCCAAATCAGTGCCGGAGACTTCGAATCTGGGTTGGGTGATGACTTCGTCAACCTCTCCAAATCTGGAAGCGCTGTGGCCATCAAAGGCTTTGGCGGTGGCAACCAGCCCATCTCTAGGCGACTGTCTTGAATCTGTGCGAGGGCCTCATCGAAACGCTCCAAACGATCGAGCACGTGCAAGCGCATGGTTGCGGTTCGACCCAAGACCTCTGCCCCAAGCGTTGACTCGCGTAACACGGCATCGATCATCTTGAGTGCAAAGGCCTGATCACCGGCTTGTTCAGCCAACTGCGCCATTTCCCAGCGCACACGGTAATGGAGCGTGTTGTGTTCAGCCAGAGCACTCAATGACTCAAGCACGGCCTGGGGCTCGCCTTTTTTCAAATACAGCCGCGCTAACAATAGCTGCACACGCACCTCAAACTCGAAACGCTCTGAGGCATCAAGCGCCTTGAGGTGTTCAATGGCCTCATCCAATCGGCCGGCAAACTCTGAGAGTCTGGCATCGATAAACTGGCCGGCCATTTGACCGGATGGAACAGTCCGATCTATGTCGTGGCTCAGATCCACCAACGCTTGATGGTCGTTTTGCTGAATGTAGAGATCAACCAGCTGCAGTGCGGTTTTTAAATCGGGCGTTTCTGCAACCAGGCTTTCGTACAATGCACGAGCGGGCGCCAGTTGGCCCAAGCGCATCAAACTAAATGCCCGAGCATAACGGGCCGCGGGCTGAGATTTCTCATCATCACTCAACCGGTCCAGAGCAGCCAACGCCTTTTTGTGTTCGCCAATTTGTTGGTATACCCGAGACAACGCCATCAAGCCCTGCACGGAACTTGGCTCGAGATCTGTGGCGTTGACGAGGCACTGCTCGGCAAAGCCCATGTGACCCTGCGCCTCAAAGACAATGCCCATGGCCAACTGCGCACTGCCTTCATCAGGCGCTAACTTGACAGCCTGCGATGCATGCGCGTGCGCCTGTTCAATTGAGCCCATTTCAACCAACAAAATGGCCAAATCACACAAGGCGGGGACATAGTCGGCATCTGCCCGCAAAGCGACTCGAAGGCCTTCTAAAGCGGCAGCTGTGTCACCATCTTGGTAGTCAAGCCGGGCCAACAGGGTTCTTGAGGGCGCATGGTTGGGAGACAAAGCGATCGAAGCGTTAAAAGCCTGACGTGCTGCATCACTTTCCTTGGCCTTGGCGAGCAGGCGCCCCAGATGGAATAAGGACCGCACGTGCTCAGGGTGCTGTTCTGTCACCGACCGCAACCGAGCGACGGCTTGTTTTGTCTGCCCGGCGAGCTCCTCGCTCAATGCCAGTAAAGTTAAGAGATCGGGGTCACCCGGATGCTCAGCTAAAAGATCCAGACAGGCCTGTGAGGCGCGCTGATGGTCTTCAGCAACAAGCCACTCCTCAATTTGAGTGACGGGCGATGGATTGGACATGATGGTGCTCTGAGAACGAGCCTTGATTAAGGCTCATTCTCTCTTTGAGCTTCGGCTTCAGCCAAAATCTCGCGACACTCTGGGCTCACTTGGGCACCAGACAACTGACGGGCGCGACAGGCGGTCAAAAGACGCTCTTGAGCCGCTTCCTCTAATCGCTCTGCCTGCTCTTGCTCTAGA
>JAGYMV010000007.1 GCA_018400355.1 Wenzhouxiangella sp. | reverse complement strand
AGATCACTCAGAGACAGAAAACTCAGAGACAGAGACAACCGATGAGTCAACGGTCTCCAGACCCACAGCTGAGCAATGAGTTCTTCTACCGAACGGCTCCAGAAAGTCATGGCCCGCGCCGGTTTGGGTTCGCGTCGCGCCTTAGAAGCCGAGATTGACGCCGGTCATATTGCCATTAATGGCAAGACCGCTGGGCTGGGGGATCAGGTGCGTGCGGGGGATCAAGTCACCTATCAACAAATGACGTATAAAGTGTTGTCCAATCAACCGACACACCGAACCTTGATGTATCACAAGCCCGAAGGGGAAATCACCACCCGCGATGATCCAGAGGGTCGACGGACTGTGTTCGAGCGATTGCCACCCTTGAAAGACAGTCGGTGGATCGCCGTGGGTCGGCTTGATATCAACACCGCTGGGTTGCTGTTGCTCACCACTGATGGTGAGCTGGCCAATCAGATGATGCACCCGTCCAATCAGATAGACCGTGAGTATCTGTGTCGCATCAGGGGTGAAGTCTCCGACGAGCAAATAGAACAACTGCGTGAAGGTGTCTTGTTAGACGATGGCCCCGCCAAATTCAGTGATCTGGCTGTTGGTGAGACCACACAAGGTCACACCTGGGTCACGGTCACTTTGATGGAAGGCAGACACCGCGAGGTGAGGCGCTTGTGGGAAGCCGTGGGTGCGCAGGTGGCGCGCTTAAAGCGGGTGCGGTTTGGACCCGTCTTTTTGCCTGCACGTGTTCGCTCAGGCCGTTACGAAGAGCTCACGCCGAAAGATCACCTTATTCTTCGAGAAGACGCCGGGCTGGTCTCGCAGGCAGTCGAGCTGACCCTGGTCAACGAACGATCAGGCGCCCGTTCCAGCCGTCCACCGCGCGCGAACCACACTAAAGAGCGCAATCGCCGCCGCCACTGAGACATTAAGGCTTTCGGTCTCACCCGGCATCGGGATGGATACCAGTCGGTCACAGCGTTCGGCTGTGAGTCGGCGCAAGCCTTGACCCTCACCGCCAACCACCAACGCAACACCGCCCTCCAGCCACTTCGAGACGTCTGGGGAAAACAAAGACTCGCCATCCTCCATCACAAGCCCAACCGTCCAAAGCCCCGCTTCTTTAAGCTGATCCAGTGTCCGAGCCAAATTGGTGACAACCGCCAAAGGCAGCCACTCAGAAGCCCCCGCCGATGCTTTGCGAGCCGCTGGTGTGAGCCCAGAGGCCCGATCTTTGGTGGTGACCACGGCCACTGCCCCAGCCGCGGCTGCAGAGCGAATGCAAGCACCCAGATTGTGTGGGTCCTGGACTTCATCTAAAACGAGCACCAATGGCTGTGGGTGCTTTTCAACCAAATCCCGCAGCTCATGCTCATCCATTGGTGGCTGAGCGTGGAATTCAGCGACCACGCCTTGGTGAGGCACATCAGCCAACCGCCGTGACAGCGCCCGCTCATCGGCCATCTCAACGCCAACGCCCAAGGCTTTGGCTTGATCCCAGAGTGCACTCAAACGCGCGTTACCAGGCTTCATCCAAATGCGCACAACCCGCTCGGGTGAGCGTGTCAAAAGCGCTTCAACTGCATTTATTCCACCCATCAACTCACGTTTCATTTGGCACCCATTCAAAATCGATTTTTCTTTCTTCAACACTGACGCCGATGACTTTTACGACCACTTTGTCAGCCAGCTGGAATACTTTGCCCTGTCTCTTGCCGCGCAAGCGATGAGAGGTTGGATCAAAGTCGTAGTAGTCCTCGGGCAATGAAGTAATGTGTATTAACCCACTCACCCCCATTTCAAATAACTCCACGAACAACCCAAACCCTGTGACACCGGTGACCACGCCTGAAAACTCGTCCCCGATGTGGCGTTGCATGAATTGGCATTTCAAGCGTTCGTCCACATCACGGCTGGCATCCTCGGCCCGTCTTTCTGTCCATGAACAGCGACGCCCCATCTCCACCATTTGACTGGCATTGGGCGAGAAAGAATCCACAGGCTTGGCCCGACAGGCGTGTTTGATGGCGCGATGCAACAGCAAATCAGGGTACCGGCGAATGGGTGAGGTAAAGTGCGCGTATTCACTCAGTGCCAAACCGAAATGGCCTTTGTTCTCTGGCGAGTAGACAGCCAGACTGAGTGACCTCAAAAGAACCGCATTAATCAAATGGGCAGCTGGTGTGCCCGCTACTTTGCTTTGCAAACCCGCAAACTGTGAAGGCTCTGGCGTTTCTTTCCACCGCATCTGGATTCCTTGGGCTTTCAAAAAAGCACTTAAGGATTCAAGTTTTTGCTCTTGTGGTGGTTCATGGACGCGAAACAACATCGGCAGATGCTGGCGGTGAACAAAACGGGCGGCTTCTACGTTGGCCTGAATCATCAGCTCTTCGATCAGCCGGTGGGCATCATGCCGAGACTGAAGCCGAATGCCATTGACATGCCCATCGGATGCAAACTCAAAGTAGACCTGGTTCGAATCAAAATCGAGCGCACCCCGACGCTGACGCCGTTTAAATAGGATCTTGTAGACCGCCATCAGATCATCCAGGTGGCTTCGAACATGAGCAAAGCGCTCATTTAAGGCGGCATCATCTTGCTCCACCATGCGCCGGACCTGATCATAGGTGAGGCGGGCGTGTGATCGCATGACAGCCTCATAAAATCGACTGGAGGTCACTTTGCCACTGGCATCAATGCGCATGTCGCAGGTGATGCAAAGTCGGTCTTGGTCGGGCACAAGAGAGCACAAGCCATTGGATAAGGCTTCTGGCAACATGGGTATGACTCGATCCGGAAAGTACACCGAGGTGCCTCGCTTGACCGCTTCCACATCCAGCGCAGAGTGCGTGGTGACATACTCGGCCACATCAGCAATGCAGACCAGGACTCGGAAGCCCCCATCGTCTTCGGGCTGCGCGTAAACCGCATCATCGAAATCGCGCGCATCGGCCCCATCAATGGTGACCAAAGGAACATCCCTCAGATCACGGCGTCCTGCCGCAATCTCAGCATCAATGACCTCACCATAGCGCTCGGCCTCTGCAATGACTTCAGCGGGGAACTCAGATGGCAAATCGTGGGCATGAATGGCGATCTCAGTGGCAATGCCGGGTTCATCGGCATGCCCCAGTGTGGCGATGATCTGCCCCACGGGTGGTCGCTGCATGGTGGGCGCTTGAACCAAGCGAGCAACAACGATTTGTCCTGGCGTGGCCTCGCCAATGTCTTCGATGGGAATTAATATGTCTTGTGTGAGTTTGGGGTTATCTGGGACGACACTGGCGACGCCACTTTCAATCATCAGCCGGCCGACCACTTGTTCATGCGCGCGGCGCACCACCTCAACAATGGCGCCTTCGTACCGACCACGCCGGTCAATATTGGCAATAGAGGCCATCACCTCATCACCATCCATGACTTGGCGCATTTGTTTGGGTGACAAGAACAGATCCTGATCACCCTCCTCTGGGACCACAAAACCAAAGCCATCGGCGTGGGCGCTCACACGCCCTTTGATGAGGTTCATTTCGCGTGCCAAGCCATAGGCCGCTCGGCGGTTGCGAATCACCTCGCCCGATTGCACCATTGATTGCAAAATGGGTTTGAGCTCGGTATCTGACTCGGCTTTGTTCAAACCGAATTGCTCTGACAGACGGCGTCTGGTGAGGGGTTGATTTGCTTTGATGAGCGCCTGCCGCACGGCGTCAAGGCTGATTTGGGGCTTTCGGGCTTTTGTCACAATAAGGGCTATCCTGAAGTACAATAAAGCATGGCTTCGAAATTGCTGCCACACAGACACCTATTGTAGCTGGTAATACACCCGCCCATCCTGCCCAAGACGCAAACACCCAAACGATATGCCCCACAGCCCACATAGATCATTTAGGACTCGAACCGCAACGGCTGCCTTGTTGCTCGTTGTGCTCAGTGGTTGCGCTGGCATGGGTGGCATGTTGCGAGATGATGCACCAGGCCCTGAACTGACGCCCCCGCCCCCCTACTATTTGCGGGCCCATCTGGATGACCCCTTCTCTAGCATCGAAGCAGCCACACGGCGCTTGTCTCGATTGCCAGGCACGGGAGTGACTGAGGCACCGCAGCGCGAACAATCGGATTTGTGGCAACGGGCCATCCAACGCTTTGAGTTTGCTCAATGCACCGATTTTCCAGAGGCACAGGCGTGGACCAAGTGGTTCGGCGAACGGCCTGATTATATGGCTCGGGTGATGGACAGAGCCAGACCTTGGCTGTATGACATCATGCAAGAAATTGAGCGCCGTGATATGCCAGGCGAGCTTGCGCTGCTCCCAGTGGTCGAGAGTGCCTATGACCCATTCGCCTACTCCCATGGGCGAGCCTCAGGAACTTGGCAGTTTGTGTCTGCAACGGCGAAAAGCCACGGCATCCAGATCAATGACTACTACGACGGTCGTCGAGATGTCTATGTGGCCACACGCGCCGCATTGGATTACCTAAACCAACTCAATCAACGCTTTGGAGGAGATTGGGACTTGGCGTTGGCAGCGTACAACGGTGGTCAAGGCCGTGTGGGTCGTGCGATTGCCCGAAACCAGCGAGCGGGTCGGCCCACCGATTGGCGGTCTCTCCGGTTGCCACGCGAAACAAAAGGCTACATTCCCAAGCTCCATGGACTGGCGTGCTTGTTTCAGGCCGCTGATGACTATGATATTGAGTTACCCACCTGGCCAGCCTCGCCACTGGTTGAGCGCATCGAGCTGAATGGCCCAACGGACGTGGTTGTTTTCTCATCGCTGTTGGGGCTTGAAATCACCGAGCTCATGGCGTTGAACCCAGGACTCAATCGCCACATCACCTCCCCAAGTGGTCCCCATCATTTGATGGTGCCGATTGGTTTGGCCGACGAGGCCAAAGCTTTGGTCGGCAACCTCTCTAATGCACAGTTGCTTGAATATAGAACCATCGCAGTGCAACCAGGCGATACCCTATCGGGACTGGCCGTTCGACATGACACCACTGTCGAAGCGCTCATCAAACACAACGCGCTGGCCGGCGATGTCATTCGGCTCGGGCAGCGACTGGAGATCCCCACCCAAATCAGCCCCAATCAGCCGGCGCAATATGCCGACCGATACCAAGAACTGGCTCTGTTGCAATCTCGCCTGGTCCCAGCCAAACGATTCCAACATGAGGTTCGGCCCGGTGAGAGCTTGTGGGTGATTGCAAGGCGTTACGGGGTGAACATGAGTGACCTTCAGCGCTGGAATCAACTCGGCTCTGGAAACCTCATCCGACCCGGCCAGCGTTTGACCATTGTGATGGAACCCGGAGTGGGTGGTGCGCCCGCTCCCACTCAGTCACCCGCCCGCTATACGGTCCGAAATGGCGACTCACTTTGGGCCATTGCGCGCCGCCATCGCATCCCACTCAATGCTTTAATGGAGCAAAATGATCTCGACCAAAGCAGTGTCTTAAAGCCCGGTCAAACGCTCACGCTCACGCAAGGGTCAGGCAGCAGTGAATAGATTCCTCCATCTGAGTTTGTTGCATTTCTTTATGCCACGATACGGTTTGGTTTTGCTGTGGGCTGTGCTGTCTTGTTCCGCACAAGCAGAGCCTGTTGAGTTCAGGGGCCATTCAGTTCAAGGTGGCGTATTGATTGGGCAAGCACCACCGGGCTCTCAAGTCAGCTGGAATGGTGAGGCCCTCCCCATCGGTGAGCAAGGTCAGTTTGTTTTTGGTTTGGCAAAAGATGCCACTAAAGCCACCGCCCTGAGGGTGACGCTGCCCAATGGGGAGGATTGGGAAACTGAGATCACCCCTACCCCGCGAGAGTTTCAGGTGCAACGAATCGATGGTCTTGAGCCATCCAAAGTCACGCCACCACCCGAGGTGATGGAACGGATTGCCAACGATGCCCACTTGGCGCGAACCGCGAGACAAACCATCAGTGAACACATTGGTTTTGATGTGCCGTTTATCTGGCCGCTGGAAGGACGCATCACTGGTGTTTATGGGTCACAACGCATTCTCAATGGCGAGCCGCGCGCACCGCATTGGGGTGTTGATATCGCAGCCCCCACCGGTACGCCAGTGCTCGCACCAGCTGCCGGCAAGGTGGCTCTGGTGCATGAGGATATGTATTTCAGCGGGGGCACTTTGTTCGTGGATCATGGGCATGGGCTGATGTCGGCTTTTTTGCACCTCGACCAAATCGATGTGGTGTTAGGACAATGGGTGGATCAAGGGCAACCCATCGCAACGGTGGGAAGCACAGGTCGCTCCACTGGACCTCACCTTGATTGGCGGGTGAGTTGGCGTGATGTGCGCGTGGATGCGCAGTTGCTGGTGGAAGCCACGGATTGATGTCTTCTTTGGCGACCATCACGACGGATGCTGTGGCGCGCAAACGAGTCACTTCCCTGATGCTCGCCAGTTGCGGTGCATTGTGGCTCGTGGGTTGCGCAACAACCAACCCACCCACCGACCCACCAGCCTCAGCTGCGCCATCTGGCCCGGCATTGAGCACGTTTGACCAGTGGTTGGGGAGTTATCGGAGCCTGGATGAGACGGCACTCAACTTAGAGATCACCAGAGAGCCCCAAGCGCCGGCTTTAACTCAAACGCGCCGCTATGTCTGGACACAGTGGGCCGATGGCAGTGAGGCCACACCCCGTCGCTTTGTGATCACAATGGACCATCAAGGCGAGAGCTTAGAAAGCTCATTTGCGCCCCTCACAGAACAAGCATCCCGCGCTCGACGTTGCCCCATCAACTGGCAAATGACCACCGGCGCACTTGGACAGCCTGCGGTGTTGGGGCTCACAACGGCCACCGAGTGTCGCTTTCCGCAGGCAGAGGGCGAGCTGGGCTTGGTCAAAGAATGGTCGTTTGATGGAAAGCGCATTCAGGTGGCCGATCAACTCGTTGACATGACCACAGGCGAGCCGCGTCAAGAACCGCAACTGATCGAGTTTGTTCGGGTGCAGCGTTATACCGGCTGGGCGGCGGTGGCAGATGGAGACGCGTGGCGTGTGGATGAGGGCGTGGTGGCTTTGACCGATGGCCAAAGGCGCGCGACACGCGATGCAGCGGATATGCCGTTGGGGATTGCCATCACCTTGGAGCGGCAAGAAGCCACAGGCTCCCCAAGTCTGCACTTGGTCATTTCAGAGGCCGAGACCGGCGAGGTGCTGGGACAAGCCTGGTCTGCCTCCGATGCAGACAAGATTGGCTGGGCCAACGAGCACATTCAGGTTGAGTTGACCCAGCAGATTCCAGATTGATTCTGGACTCGCAGTTCCCCTCCCAGTCTCCCTCAACGCCCTAGCTTGCTGATGAGGGCATGACAAAAGCCCGCCGGCGGGTGATCTAAGGCTTAGAGTTTCCAGCCAGAGGGGTGTCCATCAATCGGTTTGTAGCCCTGCTCGATGCCCTTGGTCACGATCGCAACCGCATCATGGGGATGCAGGCTCTCAAAATGCCGGCAACGCGCCCAGAAGTCGTCAATCTCTGTTTGCGCGAGAAGGGCCGTCTGCAGACGCCGGGCTGAATCTTCCACGAACATCAAGTTCTGGCCATTGAGCAGCGCAAAGGCTTGCTCGTCTTCGCGTTTCACGGCGGCTTGCACGGGTGTTTTCAACGCAGCCTCAATCCAATCGATCATGCGATCGAATTCAAAGGACTCGACGCTGGACCCAAGTTTCAGGCGAACATCGGCCGATGAGCGTTGGCTGTGCGGGGTTGCCAAAATGCCCTCTTCTGTGCCGAGCCATTCCAAAACAGCCGAGTGATCCAGTGGCTGACCGGCCTCAAAGTCTTTCTCAAATTGCTGCTGAATCAGCTGACGTGACAAGGCAGCCGAGCACGGACAGGTGCTTGAGTAGACCACTTGGAAAGAGACCTCAAATTCGCACTGCCCCTTGTTGATGCTCGCGATGATGCTGAATGGATACTTTTTCCAGCCACTGTTGTCACTGATCAGTGAGTCGCGACGGACCATGTAGTCAAAATTTAACCGCACCAGACCCTTGGTGCTCAAATCACCGTGCGAGGCTAGGAAGTCTTGAAGCAACGCAAACAAAGACGACGGTGTGACCGGCTCTTTGGATAGGCGTTGATCAAGATGAAGATAGAGTCGGGACATGTGAATGCCGCGCTTTTCTGGCTGAGCCAAATCCACAAAGGCATTGATCTTGGCGTGGGCGGGAATGAGATCACCGCCATTGCCTTTGATTTGGATGGGCATTTCGATTTCATTCATGCCGACCCAATCAAGGGTCCCACTGACACCGACTTTGGCGTGGGTCGCCACATCGGGCATTTGAATGACTTTAGACGGACTGGCCATAACTGTTTCCTGTCGTTAAATGGTCGGAGCGGGGAGATTCGAACTCCCGACCCCCACAACCCCATTGTGGTGCGCTACCAGGCTGCGCTACGCTCCGAATAAACTTCAAGGTAATAGTTTAGCAACAGTACTGTCTTTAAACTGTCAAACTGCTCAACGACGAAGAAGCTGCAAAATTTCTTCGAGTTCGGTGCGCAATTGACGGGCCACCTGTTGGCTTCGCGATGCATCGCTTTGCGTGTGCTCGCTTTCAAGTTGCTGACGTGCGCCAACAATGGTGAACCCTTGCTCGTGTAACAGGCTACGGATTTGCCTGATCATGAGCACATCGTGACGTTGGTAATATCGGCGGTTTCCACGACGCTTGACTGGCTTGAGTTGAGGAAATTCCTGCTCCCAGTACCTTAAAACGTGTGGTTTCACCGCGCACAACTCGCTGACTTCTCCAATGGTGAAGTAGCGCTTTGCCGGGATGACCGGCAGTTCCTGATTACTCCTTCGGTCCAGCATATGCCTCAACTCTTGATCTTAGTTTTTGCCCCGGCTTAAAAGTGACCACCCGACGTGCTGAGATTGGAATCTCCTCACCGGTTTTAGGGTTGCGCCCTGGTCGCTCACTTTTATCACGGAGCTGAAAATTACCAAACCCAGACAATTTCACCTGCTCGCCAGATTCCAGCGCTTCGGCAATGGTCTCAAACCACGCATCCACAAAGTCTTTTGCTTCGCGCTTGTTCAAGCCGACTTGATCAAATAGCATGCCGGCGAGCTCGGCTTTGGTTAATGTCATGGTGTTTACCCTCTCAATCGTGCATCGAAGGCCTGGGCGAGGTGAGAAACCACCACCTCGGAGACTGCATCGACATCTTCATCCGTTAGAGTGCGTGAATTCTCACGAATAATCAAGCCTATACCCAAACTTTTGAACCCTTTTTCAATTCCCTCCCCTTGGTAGAGATCAAAAAGGATGCAATCCTCCAGGCTCTTGCCCGCGACTTTTCTCACCTCATCCAGCAAAGCGCCTGCCTCAACCTCCTCTTTGACCAGCAAGGCCAGATCCCGCCTCGAGGCAGGGAATTTGGAGATGGCCTGATGACTCGGCAGCTGTCGCGTGGCCATGGCTTCGACCTCCAGCTCCGCGACGATCACCGACTTTTTCAAGTCATAGCGCTCGGCCACTTGCGGGTGAAGACGCCCGACATAACCGACAAGCTGCTGATCAACCAACACCGTCGCCGACTGTGCCGGATGCATCCAACTGTGGGCCGAGCCGGCGCTAAACGCCACGGGACCCACCTGATTACTGGCCAGCAAGTGCTCAATTTCACCCTTCAAATCAAAGAAATCGACTGCATGATCAGGAGAATCAAAATGCTCTGGCGCGCGCAGCCCAGTCAAAACGAGTGCAAGCTTGGCTGATTCGCCGTTTTCTTCAAAGCAATGTCCCATCTCGAACAATCGCTGTGTCTGGTGGCCATAGCGGGCGTTTCGACTGACCACATCGAGCAAGCCAGGCAACAAAGAGGGGCGCATCAAGGCCTGTTCCTGACTCAATGGATTGGCCAAGACCAGACCCTCGAGCGGGCTGCCATCGGGGTTTTTCACCTCGGTGCCGATGAAGCTCCAAGCCATCACCTCTTGGAACCCGCGGGCTGCCAATTGCGTGCGCAGGCGTTGATCCCCCACCGCCGTCTCGGCCGGCGCGGTTAGATTCAGCTCACCGGCTGGTGGGTGGCTTGGGAGCGCATCATAGCCCACCACACGGGCCACCTCTTCAATCAAATCCACGGGCAAGGCAATGTCGCGCCGTCGATTGGGTGCGGTCACTTTGAATTGATCCCCACTGGCCTCAACGGCCATGCCCAAACCAGCCAGCGCCTGGTGAATTTCGTCCGCACTCAGCGCTGTGCCCAACAAACGATTGACCGCTTCCACCGACAGATCAATGGCCGCATTTTGGGGCAAATGGGCAGGGTCGCTCACTTCTGTGATCGGGCCAGGCTTGCCGCCAGCAATCATTAGAACCAGTTCGGTGGCTCGCTCCATCGCTTGGGCCTGCAGATCGGGATCCACGCCCCGTTCAAAACGGTGCGATGACTCGGTGCTGAGCCCAAAGCGTCGGCCGCGGCCTGCCATGACTTCAGGGGCAAACCAGGCGGATTCCAATACGATATTGGTGGTCAGATCACCGACGGCGCTCTCGAGCCCACCCATGATGCCAGCCAGTGCCAGAGGTTGTTGGTGATCGGCTATCACCAAGCATTGCTCATCCAAATCAATTTGATGGCCATCCAATAAGACGATGGATTCGTCTGGATTGGCGCGGCGAACCACAATGCCACCGTGGATCTTTTCTAGATCAAAGGCGTGCATGGGTTGACCGAGTTCCAGCAACACGTAATTGGTGACATCCACCACTGGGCTCAATGGCCGAATGCCATGACGTCGCAATCGCTCGCGCATCCACAGGGGTGTTTTTGCGGCCACATCGATGCCTTCAATCACCCGCGCCATATAACGGGGGCAATCGGCATTGGCCGTGACCGAGACATCCACCCTTCGATCAATCGTGGCAGAAACATTAGACGGGTCCGGTGGGGTAAACGCACCACCGGTGAGCGCTGAGATTTCTTGGGCAATGCCCTGAATGGACAAGCAATCGGCCCGGTTTGGTGTCAAATCGATATCCAAGACCACATCGTTTAAGTTCAGATAATCGACCAGCGTTTGTCCAATGGGGGCATCGGCTGGGAGTGACATTAGGCCAGCTGAAGCCTCTCCGCCCTCCCCTAGACCGAGCTCTGAGGCCGAACACAGCATGCCCTCAGAGGCCACACCGCGAAGCTTTGCTGGCTTGATTTTCATGCCATTGGGCATGGTGGTGCCCAGCGTTGCCAATGGTGCTTTGAGGCCAGCGGCGGCATTGGGGGCGCCACAAACAATGCTGCGGGGCTCTGCATCGCCCAAGACTTGGCAAACGCGCAAACGGTCGGCATCAGGGTGCTGATCGGCAGATTGAATCTCAGCCACCACAATCCCCTCAAGGCCAGCCGCCAAGTCAACCACCTCATCGACTTCAAGCCCTGCCATGGTCAAGGTCTCAGCCAGCGCTTGACCGTCGAGATCAAACGAGACCCATTCTTTTAGCCACTGCAGCGATGCTTTCATCTCAGACTCTCATGCCTCAACGAAACTGCGCCAAAAAACGCAAATCGTTGTCATAAAACAAACGCAGATCATTGACTTGATAGCGAAGCATGGCGAAGCGTTCAACCCCCAAGCCGAAGGCATAGCCGCTGTAGATCTCTGGATCCACCTGGCAGTGCTTTAAAACGTTTGGGTGAACCATGCCGCAACCCAAGACTTCGAGCCAGCCGCTGGGATTGCCGGCCTGATCGTGCCAACGCACATCCACCTCAGCCGAAGGCTCAGTGAATGGAAAATACGAGGGGCGCAAACGAATCTCTAAGTCTTGCTCGAAAAAGGCGTTGACAAACTCCGACAGCAGCCCTTTGAGGTCTGCGAAGGTGATCCCTCGGTCCACGACAAGCCCTTCGACTTGATGGAACTGGGGCGTGTGCGTTTGATCAGAGTCTGCTCGAAACACACGGCCGGGTGCAATGATGCGCACCGGCGGCGCCTGATTTTCAAGCACGCGGATTTGCACGGGCGATGTGTGCGTCCGAAGCAGCCGGCCATCGGGCAAATAGAATGTGTCGTGCATGGCACGCGCCGGATGGTGCGCTGGGAAATTCAGGGCCTCAAAATTATAGTAGTCTGTCTCGATTTCAGGGCCTGTGGCTGTTTGAAACCCTAGGCGTGTGAATAGATCAATGATCCGGTCTAAGGTTCTTGAGACGGGATGCTGCCCACCCACCGGAGCTGAGCGTCCAGGCAAGGTGACATCGACCCGATCATGTTCGAGCGCTTCTGCCAGTGCGGCGGCTCGAAACGCCTGCTCTTTGGTATTGAGCGCTTCGACGAGTTGGGTTTTGACCTGATTGATGGAGGCGCCCAGCGCACGTCTGGCATCTGGGTCTAGACCGCCAAGGGACTTAAGGTGAGCCGTCAGCTGGCCTTTTTTTCCCAGATAGGCGACACGCACGGATTCCAAAGAAGCCAAGTCGGTGGCGGTGTCCACCGCCGACAAGGCCGTCTCTAGAAGTGCTTGAAGTGCTTTGGCATCCATCACCGCTCAGCCGTTATAACGACTATGAGAGGTGTGCTTGAGCTTTTTCGGCCAAGGCCTTAAAGGCGGCCTTATCATGAACCGCCAAGTCCGCTAGCATCTTGCGATCCACTGCGATATCGGCTTTTTTGAGCCCATTCATGAAGCGGCTGTAAGACAATCCGTGTTGTCTTGCACCTGCGTTGATTCGTGCAATCCACAGACGTCTGAAATCGCGCTTGCGCTGACGGCGGTCACGATAGGCGTATTGCCCCGCCTTGATGACCGCTTGCTTTGCCACCCGATAGATTTTGCGACGAGCGCCATAATAGCCCTTGGCGCGATTTAGGATCTTGCGATGACGGCGTCTAGCAACAACACCACGTTTCACTCTAGCCATGATTCCTCTCCTTAAATTGCGTCAATTACAAGTTGGGCAACATTTGACGGATGGACTTCTCATCCGCTTTGGATACCAAAACAGTCGAACGCAAGCGACGTTTGCGCTTGGTGTCTTTTTTGGTGAGGATATGGCTGTGGAAGGCGCGTTTGCGCTTGATTTTTCCACTACCGGTGACGCGGAAGCGCTTGGCTGCACCGCGATTGGTCTTTAACTTCGGCATGACGTAACTCCAAATTTAAGAGTTGATTTAAACCCACTACAGCGGTTGGATCAATGCCATCGAACCAACGCTTCATTACGGCTGTAGGTGGGACCTAGCCCGACATTATAGCGCCAAGTTGTTACAAAGACTAGATTTTTTTTGGCGCCAGCATCATGACCATTTGACGACCCTCCACCCGTGGGAATTGCTCCACAGTGGTCTCGGTGGCCATTTCAGATTCAATCCGCTTGAGGATGTCGCGGCCGAGCTCCTGGTGGGCCATTTCGCGGCCCCGAAACCTGAGTGTGACCTTGACTTTGTTGCCCTCTTCAATGAAACGATGCAAAGACCGCATCTTCACCTGATAATCGTGCTCGTCGGTTCCTGGGCGGAATTTGATTTCTTTGACTTGGATTTGCTTTTGCTTTTTCCGAGACGCTTGGGTTTTTTTGGCCTGTTCGAAACGGTATTTGCCCCAATCCATGATCCGACAAACAGGCGGTTCTGCCTGTGGTGCAATCTCGACTAAGTCCAAGCTCAGTTCTCTGGCCTTTTCTAAGGCATCCGGAACCCGCATGAGTCCAATTTGTTCGCCGTCTGGACCGACGACTCTGATTTCGCGCGCGATGATGTCTTCATTGCGCCGAGTGTGTTTTTCGCTTGCGATGGGTGCTGCTCCTAGCTATTTAATTAAGAAGTGGCCTGATTATCAGGCATTGCGGCGCGAGATGCGACCTCATTTTGCAATTTTTTAATAAGTGCCTCAACTGGCATGGCGCCCAAATCTGTGCCATCAAGGAGGCGCACCGCAATTTGACCATCTGCGGCTTCGCGCGCGCCTGCGACCAATAAATACGGGATTTTGGCGAGGGTGTGCTCTCGGATCTTGTAGCCCACCTTTTCGTTCCTGAGGTCGGTCTCGACCCAGAGACCGGCTTTTTTGAGCTGATCGGCCACCGAAGTCACATAGTCGGCTTGTTGGTCCGTGATGCCCATGACCACAGCGTGTACCGGTGCCAACCACAAAGGCATCTTGCCGGCGTGGTGCTCAAGCAAAATGCCAATAAATCGCTCCAATGACCCCAGCAGCGCGCGGTGCAATAAAACAGGCCGCTGTTCCCCACCATCGGCTGTTCGATAACTGGCATCGAAACGTTCGGGCAAATTCAAGTCCACTTGAAGCGTGCCACATTGCCAGTCACGGCCAATCGCATCGCGCAGCACAAACTCGATCTTAGGCCCATAAAAAGCCCCCTCGCCGGGGTTGTGCGTGTACTCGAGACCCATCGAGTCGAGTGCGCCCAACAAAGCGCCCTCCAATTTGTCCCAAGTGGCATCATCGCCAATGCGGTTGTCGGGTCGGTCGGCGAATTTGAGGCGAACATCCTCAAACCCAAATTGCCGATAGACCGAGAGGTTGAGCTCAATCACGGCGCGACATTCTTCTTGCATCTGTTCTTCTGTGCAATAAATGTGCGCATCGTCTTGGGTGAAGTGCCGCACCCGCATCAGCCCGTGCAGCGCTCCTGATGGCTCATAGCGGTGCACCTTACCAAACTCTGACATCCTGATCGGCAAGTCGCGATAGCTTTTAAGGCCTTGTTTGTACATGGCCACAGAACCCGGGCAGTTCATGGGCTTGAGGGCAAACACGCGCCCATCTTCAGTTTGCGTGGTGAACATGTGCTCTTGGTAATTTTGCCAGTGCCCTGAGGTTTCCCAAAGAGCCCGGTCCATCACATCGGGTGTATTGACCTCAATGTAATTGGCTTCGTCTTGGCGCTCGCGCACATAATCCACGAGGTTCCGAAACAAACGCCAGCCGCGCGGATGCCAAAACACCGCACCCGGCGCTTCTTCCTGGAACTGGAACAAACCAAGCTGCTTGCCCAAACGACGGTGGTCACGCTTTTCGGCTTCTTCTAGACGGTGCAGATAGGCCTTGAGCGCCTTCTTATCGGGCCACGCTGTCCCATAGATGCGTTGCAGCATCTCGTTGTTGGAATCCCCGCGCCAATAAGCCCCCGCCAGTTTGGTGAGCTTGAAGGCGCCCAGCCGACCTGTGGATGGGACATGCGGGCCACGACACAAATCAATGAACTCACCTTGTCGATAGACTGATAAGTCCTGATCAGCGGGAATGGACTCGATGATCTCGGCCTTGTAGGCCTCGCCTAAGTCTTTGAAAAATGCGACGGCCTCATCTCGGCCCATCACATCACGTTCGATCGGCCAATCTTCCGACACAATCTTGGCCATCTCTTTCTCAATGGCCTCAAGGTCTTCTGGTTTGAAAGACTCTGGCCGAGCGAAATCATAAAAAAAGCCATTTTCAATGACAGGGCCAATGGTGACCTGTGTTTCAGGGAACAGCCTTTTGACCGCCTGTGCCATCAGATGCGCGGTTGAGTGGCGAATCATCTCCACCCCTTCGTCGTCTCGATCGGTGATGATTTTTAAAGCGGTGTCTTCACCAATCGTGTGACTGAGATCGACCAGTTGCCCATTGACCACACCAGCCAGGGCAGACTTGGCCAAACCAGGGCCAATGCTGGCGGCGACATCTGCCACGGTCACGGCATCGGCAAACTGCTTTTTGCTGCCATCTGGCAGTGTGATTTCAGGCATGGTGTTTGTGCAACATCAAATTTAATGTGGGTGGTTTAAATGGTGGGCGATACTGGATTCGAACCAGTGACCTCTGCCATGTCAAGGCAGCGCTCTAACCAACTGAGCTAATCGCCCTCATTGCAAACTCTTGCAACTCAAGCGACATATTATCTCAGTTTAGTGCCCGAGTTGACAAGCGATTGGGTAAACTTCTCAGGTGACTGCTTTTAGCGTATTAAACCCACCACGCGATTCTCAGGGCGAATCCACAAGCTGGCCTCAGTTGCAAGGCTTGGCATTGGCGCTGGCGCTCACCAGCTATGCCAAACGCTCGGGTGGGCCGGTGCTGGTTGCCACCCCCGATGGCTACAGCGCGCGTTACCTTCGAGACGATTTAGAGGCGCTCGATGAGACGCCAGTGGAGCTGTTCCCAGACTGGGAGGTGTTGCCTTATGACCTCTATTCACCACACCCAGACCTGATTTCTCGACGCTTAAGCCTATTGACTCGATTGCCATCCATGGAGCGCGGGATTGTTTTGGCGCCCATCACAAGCCTCATGCAACGCCTCCCGCCCAGCCAATGGCTGGCCGGACACGCGCTGTCTTTGTCGGTTGGCGACCAACTCAATCTCAATGCGTTTCGAGACCAATTAACCGATGCTGGGTATTTGGTCTCAGAACAGGTGTGGCAGCCAGGGCAGTTTGCCCAACGCGGATCGGTCATTGATTTGTGGCCCATGGGCACCACAAAGATGCCTTTTCGAATCGAGTTGTTTGATGAGGACATTGAATCGATTCGCTGCTTTGATCCCGACTCGCAAAGATCAATTGAGAAAATGGATCGCTTCAATCTCATGCCCGCACGAGAATATCCTTTTGATGAAGCCGCCAGAGATTCTTTCCGAAAACGATTTCGGCTGCGTTTTGATACCGATCTTAGGAAAGCAGTCATGTATCAAGAGGTCGGTGATGGCATACACTCGCAAGGTCTTGAGCAGTATTTGCCTTTGTTTTTTGACAACACCAGCACGCTTTTTGACTACCTGCCGACCCCCACCCGCCTGCTTGTCTTATCTGGGGTTGCAGACGCCGCCTACAACCATGGGCATCAAGTTCATTATCGCTATGACCAGCGCTCGAGCGACATCGAGCGCCCTGTTTTAACGCCCGATGAGCTGTTTTTGTCGGCCGATACACTGCTGAGCACGCTCAAGCAACTTGCGCAGGTCACGATCGGGTCAAGCGCGCCTGATGCAAAGAGTGTGACCTCCCCTCCCCAGATTGATTTATCCAAACCAGAACACGCCATCAAAGCTCTAACGGCACAACCAGGCCGCGTTCTCATTGCGGCCGATACGCCGTCGCGTCGGGAGATGATTTTTAGGGCCTTGCGAAGCCAACGCGCTGAGTTTGCGCAAGTCGAGTCCTGGCACGCCTTTGTCAGTGGTGAGCACGCGCTCAATGTCGCGACCTTGCCGATCAGCGCAGGCGTGCACTTGCCTGAGGCTGGTCTGATTGTCTTATCAGAAACCGAGTGCTTCCCGGGCCATACCCGCACCAGACAGCGCGAGCGGTTAAGCGGCCAAGATCCCGAGACGCTCATCAAAAGTCTGGCGGATCTCAGTCCCGGTGCGCTGGTGGTCCATCTGGAACATGGGATTGGGCGCTATCGTGGATTAGAGGTACTCAAGACGCAAGACCAAGTGGGTGAATACCTGACCATTGAATATGCCGGTGGCGATCTTCTCTACGTGCCAGTGACGGATCTGTCTTTGGTCAGTCGCTACACCGGCCAAGACCCGGAATCTGTTGCACTTCAT
>JAGYMV010000069.1 GCA_018400355.1 Wenzhouxiangella sp. | reverse complement strand
CGAATTGAGGGCATCACCCGAGCGACGTTGTCGTGGCGTGGTGGTGGAGTCGGCACTCGACAAAGGCCGTGGTCCTGTGGCCACTGTGTTGGTTCAAGACGGCACGCTGCGCCAAGGCGATATGCTGTTGGCGGGCCAGCAATTTGGTCGCGTGCGTGCGATGTTTGATGAGACCGGGCAAGCCATCTCAGAGGCGGGCCCATCGATGCCGGCCGAAGTGTTGGGTCTGTCGGGTGTGCCCAACGCGGGTGATGATGTATTGGCTGTTGCCGATGAGCGCAAAGCCAGAGAGGCCGCAGATCTTCGCAAGCAATCCTCTCGTGAGGGTCGCTTGGCAGAAAAACAAGCCGCCAAACTCCAAAACCTGTTCGATCAGATGGAAGAGGGTGGCACCATTGGCGAGCAACAAACCGTCAATGTGATGATCAAAGCCGATGTGCAAGGTTCTGTTGAGGCACTGCGCGACTCATTAACCCGCTTGTCCACATCAGAAATTAAAGTTGAAGTGATTGCAGCCGGTGTGGGTGGGATCAACGAATCCGATGCCAGCCTAGCGCAAGCCTCAGGTGCGATCATCATTGGCTTTAACGTGCGTGCCGATGCCTCCGCCCGCCGCATCATTCAAGAAGCGGATTTGGAGCTCAAGTACTACAGCGTGATCTATGAAGTCATCGATGATGTCAAAAAAGCCATCACGGGTTTGCTTGGCACCGAGACCCGCGAAGAGATTCTCGGTTTGGCCGAGGTCAAAGACGTGTTCCGCTCATCCAAGCTCGGTGCGATCGCTGGTTGCTTGGTGGTCGAGGGCGTGGTCAAACGCGCCAACCCCATTCGGGTGTTGCGTGACAACGTGGTGGTGTTTGAAGGCGAATTGGAATCCTTGCGCCGTTTCAAAGACGAAGCGCGTGAGGTCCAAGCGGGTACCGAGTGTGGCATTGGTGTGAAACAATACAACGATGTCAAAGTCGGTGATCAGATTGAGTGCTTCGAGCGGATCGAGGTCCAGCGGACACTGGATGACTGATCGCTGGATGTCACCATGGGTGCCCCAGTCTCGTTGGCTGGGCACCGATTTGAGAACAGGGAGGCTTTGATGGTCAACCGCGCAGACAAAGTCGCCGGGCTGTTGCGGCGCGAGCTCGCCTCGATCATTCAGCAGGCCTTCGAGCACGAAATCCCGCAAGGACTATTTAGCATCACCGATGTGGAAGTGGCGCGCGATCTGTCGCACGCCAAAGTCTATGTCGCCATCTACGAGCAAGACCAGGTCCAAGCGGTCATGGATTTCTTATCAGAGCACGTGGGCGCCATCCGCCATGAGTTGGGCAAGCGCGTTCGCCTTCGCATCGTGCCGACTTTGAAGTTTTTTCACGACACCTCATCAGAATCGGGTGCGCGCATTGATGCCCTGTTGGCCAAAGCCCGACGTTCCTAGTTCTTTTGGGCCACCTGTGTTGCGGCTGGTTCTTTAAATATGTCTCCCAATCCCCCACACCACGGCATCGTCTTGTTGGATAAGCCCGAAGGCTTGAGCTCCAATCAAGCATTGGGCCGAGTCAAGCGTTTGTTCGCCACCAAAAAAGCCGGCCACACCGGCACACTCGATCCCATGGCCACCGGCTTGTTGGTCTTGTGTTTGGGGCATGCCACGCGGGTGTGCGCGCACTTGCTGGATGCCGACAAAGGCTATCTGGCCGATGTGCATCTGGGTGTGATGACCGATACCGAAGACAAAGAGGGCGAGGTGATTGAGACCCGATCTGTGCCTGCGTTGAGCGAGGCCGAGGTTCAAGCGGTGTTGGTGAATTTCTTAGGGCCATTGCAGCAGGTGCCACCAATGTATTCAGCGCTCAAACACAAAGGGGAGCGTTTGTATGATCTGGCCCGCCGCGGTGAATCGGTGGCGCGTCCCCCACGGGCGGTGACCATCCATTCTTTAACCGTCACCGACTGGCGTTTGGATGACCCAGAAAGACCCGGATTTTCGTTTGAGGTGACTTGCACCAAAGGCACCTACATTCGGTCCTTGGTTCGAGACATTGGCGAGGCGTTGGGCTGTGGGGCACATTTGTGTGGGCTTAGACGAACCCAAGCCGCCCCTTTTCACATCGACCAAGCCAGCACACTCGAGCAATTGGAAGTGCTTGATACCGAGGCGTTGCTCGATCGGCTCTTGCCCATCCAAGCGGCTTTGCCCCATTGGCCCTGTGTGTGCCTCGACCCCTCGGATCAACACGCGTTTGAACATGGGCAAGCGATCGACCGGGCGAGCTTGTCAGAGGCGGGCGATATCGCCATGGATCAATGGGTGTGTGTGTTGGCCAATGACCGCTGCATTGGGTTGGCCCAAATGACCGAGCGGGCTTTGCAGCCGCGGGCGGTCTTTCCCACATCCGCTTGAGCGTTCTAGCTTGATTTGAGTCGGGCGAGGATCGCGTCGGTCAAATGCGGTTCGATGGCGTGGCGCATCGGTGTGATGAGTTTGAATGGCGCGGCAATGATGTGACCCGATTGCAACCAGCGTTCACCACCGGCCATGTCCATGACCACACCACCGGCTTCTTGCACCATCAAGGCACCCGCGGCCAAGTCCCAAGGCTTGAGACCAAGCTCCCAATAGCCATCGAGTCGACCGCAGGCCACATAGGCCAGATCCAAACTCGATGTGCCTTGGCGTCTGATGTCTTCAATGTCTTCAAACAGCGCATCAAACATCGCCCGATAAGCGGGCAACAGGCGCCGATAACGAAACGGAAAAGCCGTGGCCAACACCGCACCACTCAAGCCCTCACGGCCCGAGACGCGAATGCGGTGGTCGTTTAAGAAGGCACCTTCACCCCGCGAGGCGGTGAACAGCTCATCTTTTTTGGGATCGTAAATGAGGCCGTGTTCAATCCGCCCACGCACTTGCAGTGCAATCGAGACCGCGTAGTGACCCAAGCCCCTGAGATAGTTGGTGGTGCCGTCGATGGGATCAACAATCCACACATGCTCGCTATTGGGATCACCCACGCGACCGGTCTCTTCACCCAAAAAACCGTGGTCTCGGTAGCGCTTGAGCAGATGGTCTCGAATCACCTGCTCGCAAGCACGGTCCACTTCGGTGACGTAGTCAGCACGCGCTTTTCTTTCCACCGGAATGGATTCTAAGCGCGTGGCGTATTTTTGCATGAGGTTGGCGGCCAAGCGCGCGGCTTCAGTGGCGACATTGATATATGGATTAGTCATCGTTGGCTATGCTATCAGAACCTTTGGTGGCGCGGAGACCCAAATAGATACCAATCAGGGCCAACACCGCGCCGGTGAGTTTGCCCCAAGACAGATCCAGCGAGAAAAACCAGACATCCCAGCCCACCGAAGCGGCCGGCTGGATGAGCAACAACAGCCCCACCAGTGCAGCAGGCAGAAAGGGCAAGCTTTGGGTGATCAACAGCCAACCCAGCACCTGACAAAACAAGCCCAGGGCGATCAAAGACAACCAAGCGGTGGTTGATGGGATGCCAAAGCCATGGCCTTCGGTGACATTGATCAGCCCCAACATCACCCCGCACAACACCGTCACTTGCATCAACCGAGCCTCGGGACGCATGCCGGTGTGCTTCATTTGATAGCCGCGCAAACTCAACAAGTACAAGCTATACGCACAGGCAGTCATCAAGCCCAACCACACGCCAAGTCGCGCATCGGGGCTTAAGCTCCCCCACTCGCGACCAAACAACAACCACAGGCCACCCATGGCCAATCCCACCCCCACACCAAAGCGCCAGTGCAGGCGTTCTTTTAAAAACAACACCCCGACCAAACTCAAAACAAACACTTGGAAGTTGGCCAGCAAGGTGGATAAGCCAGGTCCAATGTAGAAGATCGACTGATGCCACAACCAAATATCCAAACAAAAGAAAGAAGCGATTAAGCCAGAACTGGCCCAATGTTTTTGCCAACCTTGGCGCATGGCGGGGATGGCGGCCAGAAGCATCACCCACACCACCGAGCCAAAGGCCATGCGATAAAAACCCGAGGTGGTCGGTGCCACGTCACTCAAGCGCACAAACACCGCCGCGAAACTGATCATGATCGCGCCAGCGAGGACGCGTGTGGCGTGGACGATCACAGGGGTCTGTGTGGCACTCATCGGGGCGATGTGTCTGGGTGACCCGCACCGCCTTGCGCCACCGCCGGGCTATCGCGGTCAATGCCGCAGGCTGTCTTGATCATGGCCTCGCGTGCCGGCCAAACTCGATTGGCCAGCATGAACGACAAACCTAAGCTGTGTTTGCCAAAGTCCAAAGGCGCACGAGCGATTTCATTGATCCAATGAATGCCGGTGGCATTGAGGGTGGATGCCGACAGCCGCCATCGGTTGTAGCGAGTCAAGGCTTTGTCCCATGGTGCGGTGTTGGATTGATCTGAGCCCAAGCATGGCCCCAAACACTCCACCAAAGCGGCGGCATCGGCCAAGCCCATGTTCAGGCCTTGGCCGGCCAATGGGTGGACCGAGTGCCCCGCATCGCCCACCAATGCCAAGCGCCCTTGGTCTTTGTCGGTGATGAGTTGCTTGGCCCTGATGCGTTTTAACGGCAACCAATGGGCGTGGTCCATTTGTGTGATTGCACCCATGGGCGTGATGGGTGGACCCGACGCATGGTGGGTTTGATCCCCTTGTGGATGCGAGGTGGCCAAGACCTCATTGATGGCCGCCACCAGGTTGGCCACATCAAGCTCACTCAAGCGCTGAGCCTCGGTGTTGGGGATCGACCAGACAATGGAAGATTGTCCATCGGGCAGCGGCAGTAAAGCCAAGGGGCCCAACGGCGTGAAGCGTTGCCACGCTGTGCCTGGATTTTTGATTTGGGTGGTGACCGGGCCAATCAGCGCTTGTTGGTTGTAGT
>JAGYMV010000068.1 GCA_018400355.1 Wenzhouxiangella sp. | reverse complement strand
CTGCAACTGGCCCTCATGAGACCTCGCGCGTTGCGCAAAGATATCGAGGATCAAGGTGGTTCGATCCAACACAGGGCACTCAAGTTGCCGCGAGAGGTTCCTTTCTTGAATTGGACTCAAGCGCCCATTGACCAGCAACAAACCGGCTTCAGTGTCTTTAAGGAGCTGGGCCAGCTCATCGACTTTTCCCGAGCCCACTAAAGTGCTGGGATCAGCTCGATGACGACTGGCTTTAATTTCTGAGACCACCTCGAGTCCCGCTGACTCTGCCAGACAACGAAACTCTGAGCGCGCCTCTTCACTGATCACCACCCCCAATTCGGGATGCAACAGCACGCAACGCTGATTCAGCGCCTGCGCGGTTTCTTTTTCTGTCCCATTAAAAATTAGGGCAACTCCTCGGCTTCAATCTCGCCAAAGTCCACATGGCGCGAGGGCACAATGGTGGAGATGGCGTGTTTGTATATCATCTGACTGACGGTGTTTTTAAGCAAGATCGCAAAGTTGTCAAATGACTCAATTTGCCCTTGCAGTTTGATCCCACTGATCAAATAAATGGACACTGGCACTTTCTCGCGTCGCAAGACATTCAAGAAAGGGTCTTGTAGCGATTGTCCCTTAGACATCCTTCCCACACTCCATTGGCTAATACAGACGACAAAAACATTAATATTCAGTACTTTAGGCTTTTAGCGCTCCATGAATCGAACAATCGTCTCAGTCGCTTGATCCTCAAGCCCAACCCTTTCAGAATCATACCAGAGCGCCTGCGAAAGTTTCCGCAAAGCGGTGAGCTGTCGCTTGGCCAACTGGCGCGTTGCGGCAACGGTGGACGAGCGGAGCGAATCCAATGAGTCGCCCCCTGTGGCCAAATAAGACCAAGCCTGGCGGTAGCCCACACTTTTCATGGATGCGTGATCAGCACTCAGATTGGGGCGCTTCATCAAGGTCGCCACCTCGGCTAAAAACCCCTTCTCGAGCATCTCATCGAAGCGGGTTGCAATGCGTTGATGAAGCACCGATCGATCATGGGGGGTCAGCACCAAGCGACAACTCGCATAGCGTGGCAGTCGATTGTGACTCATCAATTCACTGGGTCGTTTTCCGGTCAACTGATGAATCTCGAATGCCCGTTGAATCCGCTGTCGATCGCTGGCTTCGAATCTACCTTTCAGACCCGGATCAATGACCATTAGTTCCTCATAAAGCCGATTCCACCCCACAGACTCTGCTCGATTGGCAATGGCTTGGCGCGTTGTCGGGTCGGCGCTGGGAAGCGCATCGAGCCCGTAGAGCAAGGCCCTGATATAAAGCGGCGTCCCTCCGACCAACACAGGCCAGCGGCTGGCTTGGTGGGCTTTCTCGATGGCCACGTCGGCATCCGCGACAAAATCAGCCACCGAGTAGGTCTCTTCTGGATCACGGATATCGATGAGCGCGTGCGGGTAATCGGCCAGCACCTGAGGCTCTAGCTTGGCTGTGCCTATGTCCATGCCCCGATAGACTTGGGCGGAGTCGACATTGATCAAGTCCACGGGATGGCGGTCGGCCAGTGCCAAGGCCAATGCGGTTTTTCCCGCAGCCGTCGGCCCTGAGATGATGACAATTGGCGTCATTGGCCTCTTAAAAACAATCGGTCTAGAGCCTTTAGGTCCAGCTGCACCCAAGTGGGTCGGCCGTGGTTGCATTGATCAGACCGCTCCGTCACTTCCATCGCTCTGAGCAAAGCGTTCATCTCATCGATGTTGAGCTTACGATTGGCCCGCACCGAGCCATAGCAGGCCATGGTGGCCAAGAGATGATCCAACGCATCCTCAACCAAGGCACTGTGCCCCACCTCCCCAAGCTCTGTGAGCACATCGCCCACCAGTTCCAGGCATTGGTTTTGAGACAACAGGCTGGGCAGCGCCCGAATCACAATGGCTCCTGGACCAGCGGCAGAAAAATCAAACCCAAGCTGCTCTAGGGTGTCTTGGTGTTTCTCATACGCCCCCATTTGGGGGCCGGTGAGCTGGAGTTGCGTGGGCACCAACAGCCGTTGTGATTGAATCTTGTCTTCTTGCCAAGCCTGCTTGAACTGCTCATAGACAATCCGCTCGTGTGCCGCATGCATATCCACCAACACAAGCCCGTCGCGGTTTTCGGCCACGATGAAAATGCCATGCAATTGCGCCCGCGCAAAACCCAGCGGTGGGATCTCTTGCCCAACCCCATCGCTACCTTGACCATCATCGAGCTCCGGGGTCTCTGATGGATGCTCTGATCCAGGCGGCTGAATGAGTTGTTGGTACTGCGCGATGGTCTGGGCAACATTGAGCCCCAAAGGCCGCTGCCCCCGTCCTCCCTGCCCCAAAGTCACCCCGAAGGCGGTTGGATCATTCGACCCCGATGTGCGCACAAAGGGGTTGGTCGAGCCAAATGATTGAGTCCCCGATTGCTCGGGTGGCTGAGCATTTGGCCGAGTCTCTGCCAAGGCTCGGTGGAGACTTGAGAACAAGAAGTCGTGCACCTGACGGGAGGCTCGAAAACGCACCTCTGTTTTTTGCGGATGTACGTTCACATCCACGGCCTCTGGGTTGATGGCCAGGTGCAGGACAAAAGCCGGATGGCGACCATGAAACAGCACATCGCGATAGGCTTGGCGGACGGCATGGGCCACCAACCGGTCTTTGACCAATCGACCATTGACGAAGAAAAACTGCATGTCGGCCTGGCTTCGCGAAAACGTGGGTTTGGCAATCCAACCACTGAGAAACAAATCTTCATGGGTTTTTTGGATGTCCATGGCGTTTTCTAAAAAGGCCTCACCACAGACCTGGCCAATCCGTCGTGTGACCTGTTGGGGCTCTGTGGCTGGATTGAACTGACGGACCGCACGGTGGTTGTGATGCAGCTCAAAACCAATCGACATGTGCGCCAATGCCATACGACGAATCACTTCATCAATGTGACCAAACTCGGTCTTCTCGGTGCGCATGAATTTCCGCCGAGCCGGTGTGTTGAAAAAAAGGTCACGCACATCGACTGTTGTGCCTTGGGTATGCGCCACAGGGGTCACCTCTGAGGCGTCCCCTTCGGCCACCACGATCTCAAACCCAGCGCTTTGATCTTTGGGTTTTGAGGCCAAGCGAAAACGGGACACCGATGCAATCGAGGCCAAGGCCTCTCCTCGAAAGCCGAGGCTGGCGACCGCTTCCAAATCCGTCAACGAGCTGATTTTGCTGGTGGCGTGTGGCCTCACCGCCAATGGCAGATCTTCCTTGGGAATGCCCGCCCCATCGTCTTGGACTTTGATGCGGGTCATGCCGCCGGATTCAATATGAACTTCGATGCGATGGGCACCGGCATCGATGGCGTTCTCGACGAGTTCTTTAACCACAGAGGCGGGACGCTCGACCACTTCGCCGGCGGCAATTTGGTTGATCAGGTGTTGATCTAAGGCACGAATGGGCATGCCTGAAAGTGTAACCCCACTGAGGGCTTATGAGCCGGCTGGAATGACCAAAACAGCCCCTGGGCGGATCAAATCGCCGTTGATGTTGTTGCTGGCCCTCAAGTCATTGATGCTGACCCGATGCTGCTGGGCGATCACACCCAGCGTATCGCCTTGCCGCACGATATAGCGTTGCTCTGACCGATTGGCTGCATACCATGTGCCCTGGGGTGCCGTGCGCATGAAATGCTGGTGAATGCCTTGGGCCAGCGCGTTGGCTACCTTTTGACGGTGTCGGGACGAATTGAGGTTCTGTTCATCTTGGGGGTTTGAAATGAAGCCGACCTCAACCAACACACTGGGTACATCAGGCGATCGCAAGACCACAAAATTGGCACTTTCGACTTGTTTGCGGTGCCGGCGCCCAACGGTTCCGAGTTGGCCCAGAAGGTTCTCAGCAGCATGGGCGCTGTACTCAAGCGTGGCGCTTTGTGACAAGTCCAGCAACACAGAGCTCAACACATCATCACCCCGGTTTAGTTTCACCCCGCCAATCAGATCCGCCTCGTTTTCATTTTTTGCCAGCATCCGCGCCGCCTCAGATGAGGCGCCCCGTTGGGACAAGATATACACCGAGCTGCCACGCACCCTAAAATCTCGAAACGCATCGGCGTGAATCGAAATAAACAAATCCGCCTCGGCCTGACGCGCGCGTTGGTAACGCTCGCCCAATGGAATAAAGTAATCCCCTGTTCTAAGCAACACGCCTTGAACACCCGGCATGGCGTCCAATCGTTTTTTGAGTTCGCGCGCAATTTCTAAGACCACTTTCTTTTCGTATGTCCCAGCCGGACCGATGGCCCCGGGATCTTCCCCACCGTGACCCGCATCGATGGCCACGATCATTTGGCGTTCGCCGGTTTGGGCACTCTGGACCGCTTGGCGCACGCGCTCAGCGGCAGGAATCACATCCTCCGGCACCAAATCCACCACCAATCGGTGCCCGTATTTACCGGCAGGTGCCAACAGGAAACTTTGCGGCTTGGCTCGGGCGTTGAGGTCAAACACCACGCGCAGATCATCCCCTTGGCGAATGCCATGGCGGACCGAGGTAATGAGGTCTGTTTTGTCGCTCGCCACGGCCAATGGCCTGCTGAGCTGGGTATTTTCTAAATCCACCACCACCCGCTGGGGGTTGTCCAGCTCGATGATCCGATACTCAACCGCGTCATCCAAATCAAACACCACACGCGTGCCGTCGGGACCTGACCAAACGCGAAGATTTTCGACAGACTGAGCGCCCGAAACGCACCACAGGCTCAACAATAAGAGCCCTAGGGTCATTCGCTGCCAGGTCGCTTGGGTGTGTAAACGCTGTCTCATGGCCTTCAATAACGCACGCTAAGTGGGTGAGTATTGGGCTCGATAATGACCAAATTCTAAGAAAAAGTCAAGAGTTACTGATAGATAGCGTGTTTTTATCGAAGCTAC
>JAGYMV010000067.1 GCA_018400355.1 Wenzhouxiangella sp. | reverse complement strand
GTGGTGGAACACAGCGTCCAGATCATGCGGGGCTGCTTTGGCCAATTTTTGGGCCCAAGCGTGGGTGGTTTGGGCCAAAGCTTCTGGGCTGGAGACTTCGTTGACCAACCCCAACGCATGAGCGCGCTGGGCATCGATGGGTTCGCCTGAGAGGATCAGTCCCAATGCTTGGGTTCGCCCGACCAATCGGACCAAGCGCTGGGTGCCGCCGAAGCCGGGCAAAATGCCCAGCTTGATTTCTGGTAGGCCTAAGCGGGCCGAATCAGCAGCAATTCTCAAATGGCACGCCAGAGCCAATTCCATCCCGCCACCCAAGGCAAAGCCATTGATCATGGCAATGACTGGTTTTTCTAAATGTTCGATCATTAACATCAGCGCCTGTCCTTGGCGCGAGAAGGCGTGCGCTTGAGTGGCTGAGAGTCCATTGATTTCGGTGATGTCTGCACCCGCCACAAAGGCTTTTGGGCCTTGGCCTGTCAGAACAATCACGCGGATCTCTTGATCTTTTTCCAAGTCTGAAATGAGGTCGGCCAGTTCAACCAATGTCGCTTGGTTTAGCGCATTGAGTTTGTCGGGGCGGTTGATCGATACGGTGGCCACGCCATCGGCGCGCTCACATAACAAATTTTTAAGATTCACACTGAGCCTCTCTGGTATTGTCTGGCTTGATTTTAGCCCATGGAAATTGACGCCCGATGAGCCATCATCGGTGTATCATGGGCGCTGGTCGGTTAGAATGACCCAGAAATTATGACATGCAATCCATGGAGGCATCATGTACAAGACCTTAGTTAGCCTGTTGATCGCTGGTGGCCTGGCCACACAAGTGGCCGCACAGGACATCGAGTCAGAAGAGCAGCGCTTGGGCTATTCGATTGGTTATGAGTTTGGCGCTGAGTTGGCCGGCTACGACATCGATCTGGATCTGCCAGCCGTGTTTGCCGCCATTGAAGCGGCCTACAACAATGAAGAGCCTGCGCTTGAGGTCACTGAGATGCGTGAGCGCATGGTGGCGTTGCAAGAACGAATTCGCGAAGAGCGCATGGCACAATTCGAGGCGTTGGCCGAAGAGAACCAAGCGCGTGCCAACGAATTCTTAAATGACAACGAGTCCAAAAACGGCATCGTGTCTTTGCCCAGTGGTGTGCAGTACCGCATCATTGAAGAGGGCGAGGGCGACCGACCCACCATGGATGACGTGGTCACGGTTCATTACCGCGGTTCAAAAATCGATGGACGGGAATTTGACAGCTCGTTCCGCCGTGGTGTGCCAGCGGTGTTTGAAGTCAACTCTGTGATTGAAGGTTGGCAAGAGATCTTGCCTTTGATGAGAGAGGGGGCCATGTGGCAGGTCTTTTTACCACCTGAGCTGGCTTTCGGCGTGCGTGGTGATCCACCGGTGATCGGCCCCAACGAAGCCCTTCAATTTGATCTTCGTCTGGTACAAATTGGTGCGCCCGAAGGGTTCGATGAGCAACAAGCCGCTGGCATGGCGCCAGAAGGCAACTGAGGCCATTTGATCAGCAATGAGTGCTGCTCAGCCATGGCCGACCATCGAGTCTCCCTGCATCAGCATTTGCACGCTGGGAGACAGTGGCCACTGCTTGGGATGCTTTCGCACCCCAGAAGAGATTGGTCAGTGGTTGAGCTACAGCGACGAGCAACGTCGCGCCATCATCGAAGAACTGCCGGCACGCGCCGAGCGTTTGTTTGAGGATGACTGATTTAATCAAGCAACTCAGCACGCATTTGCAACCCATTGAAACCCTCGCCGTGGACCAAAGTCTGGGCGGGGGTTTTGTTTTTGGGGCCGAGGCGCATTCGAGGAAGCTGACCCAAGCCACATCACCACGCGAGGCCGCTGTGCTGGTGGCGTGTCTGGGCTTTGATGAACCTGCGGTGGTCTTTACCGTCCGTTCCACCCAAATGCCCCACCACGCCGGTCAAGTGGCCTTACCGGGCGGTCGCCACCATGCCGAAGAGGCCTTTCCATTGACAACCGCGCTGCGTGAGGCCAGGGAGGAAGTGGGTCTGGATTCAGACGCCATTCAGGTCTTGGGCGCCATGGGCCCGATTGACACCCTCACAGGATTTCGCATCACACCGGTGGTGGGGTGGGTTCATCAGCCGCATGAGCTTCGGGCCTGTGACCGCGAGGTTCAAGCCATCTTTACCTTGCCACTGAGGCATGTGTTGGATATCAAAAATTATGCGGCACACCGCGTGCAGTTTTCAGCCGGTGGCGAAATCAAGCGCCACAGAGTGTGGAGTTTGAGGGGAAAGCAGTGGCCCATTTGGGGAGCCACCGCTTTGATTTTGGCTCAGTTGGCCGGTATCAACGTGGACGAACCATTAACGTGATGGGGTGATCGTTGCCTTGACCGTCGACAAAGACCAAATCAATCGCATCTCCTGGAGCCAAAGTGACTTTTGGTTCCATCAGCATCAAATGAAAGCTACCGGGTTTTAACGAGACCGTTTCATTGGGCTCTATCACCAATTGATCCAGGCGGCGCATGCGCATCACGCCATCATCATTGATCATGTCATGGATTTCGATTCGGCCAAATTGAGGGCTTTGCCCATCCATCAGGACCACGGCTTCATCGCTGGTGTTTTCAAGCGTCATAAATCCCGCCATGGTGCGCCCAGGTGGTGCCTCAGGCGACCAAGCATCGGTGATCTCGAGTTGGGCGTGGGCGCTTGCAAAAGGCAAACCAAAAAGAACGATCAGTGCAATGAGGGTACGCATGGGTCGGTCAGTGATCCTGTCGGTGATAAGCAACCATTATTATCCAACAAAATGCCTCATCAGTGGCCGCTGAGTGACCTCCTTGGTGTAGAGTTTGGGTATTGATTTTCACCAAGAGCACTGAGCATGAGCGATTCTTCTGCAAGCCAAGCACTGATCGAAGTCATTGACCACGACGCCTCAATCCGAGAGATCCGACTCGCCAGGCCGCCCGCCAATGCCATTAATCCCCAACTGGTGGCTTCGCTCAATGCGGCGCTGGATCAGGCCGTGAGCGACAAAATGGCTGGGGTGATTATGACTGGGGCGCCCGGGTTGTTCTCAGCTGGACTCGATGTGCCCGAGCTTCTGACTTTAGACGAAACAGGGATGAGGGCGTTTTGGTCTGATTTTTTTGCGCTTCTCAAGCGCGTGGCCCAGTACCCCATGCCCTTGGTGGCGGGATTGACCGGCCACTCGCCGGCTGGCGGTACGGTGATTGCCTTGTTTGCAGACTACCGGATACAAGCGCGTGGGCCCTATCAGTTGGGCCTCAACGAGGTTCAAGTCGGATTGGTGGTGCCACCGGTCATCCATCAAGCCTTGGTGCGCTTGATTGGCGCCTATCGCGCCGAACGCCACTTGGTGGCTGGACAAATGATCTCGGTGGACCAAGCTCAAGCCATCGGCTTAGTGGATGAGGTGGTTGACCCCGACCAAGTCATCCCGCGGGCACTGGAATGGCTAAAGACCCATTTGCAGATGCCACGAAAGGCGCTGTTGACCACCCGCGCCATCTGCCGTGCCGAGCTGGCCCAAGGGTTTGATGCCCCGGGGGCGATGGATCTTGATCGCTTTGTCGAGGGTTGGTTTAGCGACGAGACCCAAAAGACCATGCAGGCCTTGGTGGCGAGACTCCAAAAAGGCTAACCACCGGCCAGGTCTCGCATGGCCTGGGGCAGTGGCACCGATTTCCCGCTGTGCTTGTCAATCCACACCAGTGTGGTCTCTCCCTCAGCATAAATGGGCTGATCGGTCAGCGCCGGTTCGACGGCTAGGATTTGGTGTTTGAGCACCAAGCTTGAACGCCCCACCTTGGCTGGTGTTAACGACACCTGAACTCGAGCCGGCCAATAAATGGGGCGGCGATAATTCAAATTGATGTTGGCCACCACCGGGCCTTGCTCTTCACCTTGCCAGTCGCTGGGCACCGACTCCATCCAGCGCGCGCGGCACTCCTCAATCAAACGCAAATGGGTCACATTACCGATGTGGTTGTAGGGATCCAAATCGCCCCACAACAGATCAAGTTGGCATGAAAAAGTTTGGCTCATGGTGGACTGACCCTTGCGTATCAATTGAGTTGGTATAAAAAAGTTATGATACCCGTTGTCCTGTATCCATGAGGCGCAATCGCCGATCAATGTCTAAAGAGCCCCGCCCACCCATCCAGCAATCTCCATGGTCAACATTGGGCTCCATCGTTGGTTTTGAGATGGCCTTGGCTGTGCTGGCCTTGATTTTGGCCGCCTGGATTGGCATCGATCTGACGGCGCGTATGGTCTTTGATGTGCCCACCCTCAATTGGGCGGTGATCACCACACTGCCTTTGATTGGCGTGATGGTCACATTGACCCAAAGCAACTGGGCGTGGGTGAAAACGCTCAATGAGCCAGTTGAGACCTACATGCGCCCCTTGCTAAAAGACTTGCCGCCTGGCGGATTGTTGCTGGTGGCGGTGGCGGCAGGGACGGGGGAGGAGTTGCTGTTTCGGGGTGTGATCCAACAAGGCCTCAGCGATTGGGCGGGACCTGCGTTGGGGCTGATCACGGCGTCTGTCTTATTTGGGTTTGCCCACGCACTCAACCGATACTATGTGTTGGTGACGATGGTGATGGGGGTGTATTTGGGTTTGTTGTATCAGGCCAGCCAAAACATTGTTTTGGTGATGTTGGTCCATGCACTCTACGACTGGGTGGTTTTGCGACTTTTTTTACTTAAGCCACCCGCCAACAAGGGCGCCAAGTACTGACCCGTCCAAGAGCCTTTGGTTTTGGCCACTTTTTCAGGCGCGCCTTGGGCAATGATCTGACCACCACCTTGGCCACCCTCGGGCCCTAAGTCAATGATCCAATCGGCGGTTTTGATCACATCCAAATTGTGCTCAATCACCACTACGGTGTTGCCATGGTCTCTGAGGCGATGCAACACGCTCAAGAGTTGTTTGATGTCGTGAAAGTGAAGACCTGTGGTGGGCTCATCCAAAATATAGATGGTGTTGCCGGTGTCGCGTTTGGAA
>JAGYMV010000066.1 GCA_018400355.1 Wenzhouxiangella sp. | reverse complement strand
GATAACGCGAGGGAATGCTGAGCTGCGTGCTGAGTCTGGCGCCTTTGCTCCCCAGTGGGTCTTTCATCACTTGCACAGGCAACACCTGCCCCTGTGTCAACAGATCAGTGATCGCGGGCATGGGTTTGGGCTCAAACGTCACGTTGGGGGCCCCATCAACTGATTCATTGCTGAGCTCATCGGCGTTTCGGGGCACCAGATCGGCGATGTGCAAAAAAGCCGTGCGGGCCAAGCCAATGTGCACAAACGCCGCCTGCATGCCAGGCAACACACGTTCCACTCGACCCATATAAATGTTGCCGACATAACTGGTGACATCGCGTCTTTCAAGATAAAGCTCTTGCACCAAGCCGCTCTCAACAGCGGCCACCCGACACTCTGTCGGTGTGACGTTAATCAGTATCTCATCACTCAAGATGGGGATCTCTTGGCTGGTTCTAATCCCTCAGGATGCCACAAGCCAGCACGGCGCAACAACTGGCCAGTTTCGTACAACGGCAGGCCCACCACGTTGCTGTAACTGCCCTCGATTCGAGACACGAACAGGCCCGCTTCGTTTTGGATGGCATAGGCTCCGGCTTTGTCCATGGGATCACCGCTGGCAACGTACGCCTCAATCCAGGCTCTGGGAAGGGTCGAAAACCACACGCTGGTGGTGGCAAAGGCCTCAAAAATATCGCCTGTGGGTGTGATTAAGCACACCGCTGAGCTCACCTCATGGCTTCTGCCTGACAAGGCTTCCAACATTTCACAAGCCTCATCAGAGCTTTCGGGTTTGCCCATGAAGCGCTGATCCAGCAAGACACCCGTGTCTGAACCCAGGAGGTAGCTGTTTGGCCGACTCGCTTGAATGGCTTGGGCTTTCTCCTGAGCCACCCGCCGAATCAAGGCCACACCAGACTCACCCGGCAGGGCTTGTTCATCAATGGCTGCAGGCTCAATATCAAATGCGAGACCAAAGCGTTGTAATAAATCGGCGCGTCGGGGTGAGGCCGATGCCAAGATCAATGGTGCACTCATCCTTCACCTCGATGATAGGGGTGTCCTTGGGTGATGGTCCAAGCCCGATAGAGTTGCTCAGCGACCAAGACCCTAACCAGCATATGCGGAAAGACCGCAGGCCCCAGCGACCAACGCTCATCACAGTCCTTCACCAATTCAGGCGCCAAGCCATCAGCACCCCCAATCAAAAAACACACCCCATCGCCATCATGAAGCCAGCGCTCCATAGAGGCATGAAGACGCTCTGTCGACCAGGCGTTGGGCCCGCCTTGCAAGGCCACACGTCGAGAACGCGGCGCGCACTTGGCCAACAGATGATCGGCCTCGATTTGGGCGCGTTTGGGTTCTTTGGGGTGAGCAGCCTCCACTTCAATCAGTTGAAGTGGCAAATGGGGCGGCATTCTACGGGCGTAGTCTTGCCAGCCCTCTAAAAGCCACGACGGCATGCGTGTACCGACACTGACAACGTCTAATTTCACCGAGCTTAACCTCTGGCATTGCTGCGCGTGCTGGGTGGTGTAGACCACAACTTTTCAAGGTTGTAAAAGGCACGGGTCTGGGGGAGCATGACATGGACGACCACATCACACAGATCGACCAACACCCATTCGCCCTCGCGTTCACCCTCAACGCCCAAGGGTCGCATGCCACTTTGCTTGGCACGCTCAACCAGACGCTCAGCCATGGCTTTAACCTGCCGAGTGGATGTGCCGCTGGCGATGACCAGATAGTCAGCGAAGGCATTGCGATCGGTCAAATCAATGACTTCGATCTGCTCGCCTTTCATGTCTTCTAACACCGTGACCACGAAATCACGCAATGCCGAAGCAGACATCGTCGTTTCTGAAGTCAAGTGATTGCTCTGAATTTGGAATTTTGCATGTGGGTCTATTTTACCCTGTCTTTGGGGAGCGTGTTCGACCGATACAGGCCATGTTTGTTGATATAAGTCAACACCGTGGCTGGCAGGAGAAATCTCGGGCTATGGCCTTGGGCCAATTGGGCTCGAATGTTGGTCGAGGAAATGGCCAACTGCGTCACCTCAACGTGACGCACCCCACCGGCGGGTGTGCTCACCAGATCCCGTGTCCTGTCGACCCGGCGCTCAGAAATGAAGGCCTCGAGCTCGGGGGGATAATTTGACTGACTATCGGGGCGCGTCATGACAACCAAATGCGCCAAATCAAACAAATCACGCCAATCGTGCCATGTGTCGAGTCGATTGGCCGCATCCTGGCCCAAGCACAAAAAGACAGGCACATCGCCCACATCTTGGCGAATGCTTTTTAGGGTATCGACCATGTAAGAGGTGCCGCCGCGACGAACTTCCCGATCATCCACGGTCAAGTCTTGATACGGCGCCAGCGCCAGTTCCAACATCGCCAAGCGATGAAACGCAGAGGCAAAGGTTTGGCTGCGGTGCGGTGGAGAGCCCACGGGCACCAAACGAAAATCGCTGACCTTCAGCCACTCACTGACTTCAGCCGCCGCGCGCAGATGCCCGTGATGCACTGGATCAAAAGTCCCACCAAAAACAGCCACTGCTCGGTTTTGAATTGGCGCACTCGATTGGGGTTTTTTATGCGGCATCATCAACCACCGGATCACTCAAAGACGATCCCACAAAATCCATTGATTGCCCCGTGCAAAGCGCCACACAAAACCGCTCCAAGGTCATCCAAAAATACACCGATTGTTTTGACTTGGACATCCGATCAAGCGCTGATAATTCAGCCAGCGCCTCACCCACACGCGCCACCGGAAAACGCTGGGCGGCAGATTTGATGGGCCCTTGGCGGCTCGACCAAATCCCAAGCTTTCTGAACACCTCTTGTTCGGATAAGGTTTTGGACAAAATCAAATAAGAGCCAATCGTGCTGAGCTCTCGAGAAAGCGCTGAAACCACCAATGGTTTGTAGACATCGGTTTCGGCCAGTCCTCGAATGCAGCGAAGCGCCGCGCCAGTCTGGCCAGTCATCACCAAATCGGTCAAGCGATAAGCATCGAACCGGGCATTATCAGACACCGCCTCTTTGAGCTCTGCGAGCGTCAAGCGATGATTGTTCGGGTACAACAATGCCAACCGCTCAACTTCCTGAGCCGCTGCCAATAAGTTGCCTTCCAAGCGGTCAGCCAGAAACTGTGCGCTCGGACCATCCACGCTCAAACCGCGTGAGCCCAAACGACTGACAATCCATTTGGGCAGTTGATGGGGCTTCACCGCCCAACAAGGCACGAACACACCCGCTTGATCGAGTGCCTTAAACCACACGCTTTTCTCACTGGCAAGCTCCCAAGCACCGCACTTGATCAACAGCACATCATCTCGTGGCTCAGCGACCCACTCACGCAACGCGCTGCCACCTTCCTTGCCCGGCTTCCCTGTCGGCAGATTGAGTTCCACCAACCGCCTCGAAGCAAACAAGGAACCGGTTTCTGTGGCGCGGGTCAGCGAGTCCCAATCGAAACGCGCATCGACATCCAAGACCACCCGCTCACTGAGTCCTTGGGCTTTGGCGGCTGCCCGGATCGCATCGGTGGCCTCCTCGACCAACAACGCTTCGGGACCCGCCACCAAATAGACATTGGCCAACTGGCTTTGCAGCATCGCAGGCAAGCGTTCTGGAAAAGCCTTCATCGATCGACTCTGGTTTGGCTGGCCAATCTTCGGACCAATTGGGTGGCCAATTCACGACTCAAGTCTTGAGTCAACACCTCTTCTTCCCGACTTGACCCCAAAATCGCTTGCTCATCAAAGCGGTACTCGCGACTCAACCGAATCACTTCGCCATCAACGATGGGCGCATCGTTGGAATCAACAAAGCCAAAGCGAACTTCTAGATAGAGCACGTATTCACGCACCCGCGCATCTTGAGAAATGGTCAACGCTTCTCGATAGACCCGTTCTCGCTCAATGATCAAACGCGAGGCGCCCAAAGTCGGGCCATCGGCCAGCTGCACCCCATTGGCACGCAATTGCCCAGTCAACTCACGAACAAAATCGGTGGTGTCATCGGGCGTGGACAGAGCGATCTGGCGCATGGATTCGGGGAGGTCAATTTGCCCCCTCAGCTGAAACCCGCAACCGGTGAGTACCACGGCCGTTATAAAAATCAACAGCCACCGCACCCCGCGGTGCGTTCGTGGTTGCTGAGCCAAAACACGTTGTCTATTCATCTCAAGTGGCCACGATGTTAACGAGTTTGTCGGGCACCACAATGACTTTCCGAATCGTCTTGCCATCCAAAAAACGCGCGGCATTTTCGGTGTTCTTGGCTATATCCTCCAAAGTCGCTTGGTCAAGGCCTGGGGTGACATCGATGCGATCACGAACCTTGCCATTAACTTGAATAACAACGGTGACTTGTTGGCGCACCAAAGCCGATTCATCGAATGCGGGCCAACCGGTGGCAAACACCGATGTGGCGTGACCCAATTGTGCCCACAAGGCTTCGCTGATGTGTGGTGTGACCGGGGCGATCAGCATCACCACCCCTTCCCAACACGCCTGCACCAAGGCCCGTTCGGCTTCATTGGCTGGCTCAAATTTGGCAATTTCATTCGACAACGCCATGACCGTTGCAATGGCTGTGTTGAATGCATAACGGCGTCCAAAGTCATCACCGACTTTCCGAATGGCCTCATGCAATTGCCGGCGAAGATCGAGCGCTTCTTGCCGCTCGATCCCATCACCGTGACTTGCCTGCAGTGTGGGATGGGTGCGGGCATGGGTTTGAACACCCGTCCACAAGCGTTTTAAAAACCGCCACGCCCCCTCCACGCCGGCATCCGACCACTCCAATGATTGTTCAGGCGGTGCGGCGAACATCGAAAACAATCGAACGGTATCTGCGCCGTAGCGCGAGACCAGTTCAGCCGGGTCCACGCCATTGTTTTTGGACTTGGCCATTTTCTCGACCCCACCCGGGATCACCGCTTGGCCATCACTGGCCAAACGGGCAGCCACCACACGGCCTTTGGCATCGTGTTCCACTTCAACTTCTTTGGGATTGAACCACTGCTTGCGACCCGATGC
>JAGYMV010000065.1 GCA_018400355.1 Wenzhouxiangella sp. | reverse complement strand
TTTCAACTTTCCAACCCGGTCGGGCTAGCATCAGCCGATGCTCGTCTTCTCTGAAAAATAACCAGCCAGTACCCAGCACAATCACATCAGACTGCTATCCTTTTGGTTTGGAAATCATGGTTTCGAGACCACATCAAGGATGGACTCATGTCAAAAGCAACACATTGGTTAACAGTCGTGGGCCTTTTGCTCGTCGCTTTGGTGTCTGGGTCAGTGAAGGCCGCAGATGCACGCGCGGTGATCATCGATACCGAGGGCAATGAGGTGGGCCGGGTGGAGTTGGTGGCGGCATCCACAGGCACCTTACTTCGTCTTGAGCTAGACGGACTCTCTCCAGGCGCCAAAGCCATTCACATTCACTCGGTGGGCAATTGCGCCGATCCAAGCGAGGGGTTTTTGGCCTCGGGCGGTCACATCAATCCAGACGGTCAAGCACATGGCCTCATGAACCCCGAAGGACCTGATGCGGGTGATCTGCCCAATTTTTATGTGCATGACAATGGCTATGCGTGGGCTGAATTCTTTACAACAAAAGCCAGCCTCGATGGCAGCATCGGCGCCAAGATTTTGGATGACGATGGGGCGGCTTTGGTAATTCATACGAATGTCGATGATCACAGCACACAGCCCATCGGTGGGGCGGGGGCCCGCGTGGCTTGTGGAATCATTCAGGTTTTAAATTAAAACCGCAACAAGCTCGGTGCGCTGAGCTTGATTGAATGCACCAGAGCGTGCGGTCGGTCGGGTGTTGTGGCCTAAGGTGATATCAGCTGAATCGGAATAAATGTATCATTAGGCCATGCCTAGAACGATTATTAATTTAATGAGCGATGACAAGGCTTGGTTGGATGCAGAAGCCAAGCGTCGCGGGCAATCCATGACCAGTTTGGTGAGCGAGGCGGTGGCCGAATACCGTGTCCGCCAGCTGAGCGCTCAGTCGTTGGACCTGGCTCAGAGCTTAAAAAACACCACGGGCTTGTGGATGCAAGGAGATGGGCTGGTTTGGCAAGAGCGCTTGAGGGGTGAATGGTTAAACGCAGATGGCCTGACCACTGATGAGTCAAGCTGACCCAGCCCAACTGAAGCATTTCCTAGACCAGGTCATTGTGATTGATCATTTAAATGGCGATTGCAAAGCCACTGATTTCATGGCGTCGCACGGGCAGGCGAGTGCCATTTCTGTGATCACGCGTGCTGGAGTACTGGGTGAGGAGCTTACCCCCCCTGCCCTTAAAGCGCGCACTCATCTGAGTGGGGTTTAACCGTCTTTGCTGTTGTCTTTCTCATGTTCTGGATCAGGGTATTGTTTCTTTATTTCTTTGAACTCAAGGACGGTTAATACCAGAGCAATACACACAAGCGAGAAGACAATGATGGCGGGGTAGATCAGAGCGAAATTCATCGCTTGCTACTCATCAGCGCGCAAAGCTTGAAGTAGATTCCAAATGTAAAGATCGAAGGAACCCATATGGCGGTGAAAATGGCTTGCTCACGATCTTGGATGACGAACCACAAATAGGCCGACACCACAAAAGAGATCATGACCGCGAGAATAATAAAGACATCAGATTTTTTAAACATTAGGTTCTAAAGCTCCAGATGAACGTTTAGGGTTTGTTTGTTTCTTGCACGAAAGAACCAATGGCTCCCAGAAGGCACCCAAGAATGGCAACAGTGCCCACTGCTCGAACGCCTGCTGTCACACCAAATGCAAAAATATCCAGGTCGATAACACCCAGAAAACCCAAAAGTAAAGCCGCGCAGCCTATTGAAATCAAGGCAATGCCCGTGGTGATCAAAAAGCGGCAGATATTGGTTAACAAAACTTACTCACTTGTTAGCGAATGTCATGCCGAAGAACCAACGGGTTTGTACGCTGATTTCATCGTGCATGAGGCGGATGGAGGATGTCAAATACAAAACGCAAGAATTGAACACATCGTGCCATGCGTGTGCTGAGACATTGGTGCTCAAGCAATTAACATCTGATAGTAACCCAGCTACTGCCCTTGAGGTGTGAGGAAAGATTCGTGTGATAGACCTGGCGCAATGAGGTTCCAAGCCAACCCCAACCACTCTGAACGAACTGATACAGGCTGATGAAGATGGTGGGCCCTGCAGGACTTAAACCAGCGCCGTACGTTTTCTATTTGACGGGTGCTGAGGAAGCAGCAGAGAGCGGCAGCCACTGCAGCCAGGCTTTGCAAAACCATATCACTTGATGATATACTTGTGTCATGGAGCGAGTATTTAAAACCCGAACATTTGCTCGCTCAATGAAAAAAGTCAGACTGAGCGACGGGGCGCTCTTGCTCGCCGTGGAAGAGATGAAACAAGGCCTCATTGATGCTGATTTGGGCGGTTTTGTCATAAAGAAGCGGGTCCCTTTGCCTGGACAAGGTAAGCGTGGCAGTGTTCGGACTATCATCGCTACACGGTTGGCCCATCATTGGTTTTTCCTTTACGGATTCACTAAAAATGAGCGATCAAGCCTCAGTCAGGATGAACTAAAGGTCCTTCGAGAGCTGGCTAAAGAGCTTGTGAGCTTCGATCGTCAGCAGCTTCAAACAGCCCTGTTGGCGGGTGAAATTTTGGAGATAGACAATGGCAAAGACAAAAGCTAAAAACCGAATTTTGGAAGAGGTGCATGAGACGGCACAGGGTCTCCATGGCGCTGGGCTGATTAGTAAGCGTCGCATGCATGAGTTTGATGCTTTGTGTCACCTTGATATCCATGAGATGGCTCCCGAGCAAATTAGAGCACTCCGTGAAAAAGCAGCCATGAGTCAAGCGGTTTTTGCTGCGGTGCTGAACATCAGCCTCTCTTCAATTCAGAAATGGGAAATTGGAGACAAGAAGCCAAGCGGCCCATCCTTGAAGCTTCTCAACCTGATCGAGCGCAAAGGGCTAGAGACACTTTTGTAAGGGTGCGACAAAGATGGTGGGCCCTGCAGGACTTGAACCTGCGACCTACCGATTATGAGTCGGCTGCTCTAACCAACTGAGCTAAGGGCCCTTTATTCAAGCAACGGATGCTATGACTGTTCCGCCACGGGCTTCACTTCCAAACCTTTGGCTTCAAGCTCTTCTTTCTTGCGTTTTTGAATATAGGAGAGGTTGTTCTTAAACGTTTCTGCGATGGTGTTAACACCATTGGGCGCCAAAAACCCATCATTGCCAGCCGCCACAAACGTGGCATAGACACCCGAGGCCGCCATCAAAGCCGCCGACACCAATTTGGGGTCATAACCTTTCTCGTTGACCATTTGGTTGGCCATCACAATGAACTGCTCAGTGGCTTGATTGTGGGCATCGATCTGACCCTGACGATCGGGGTTGCTTGCGCCATTGCCTGCTGTGTTGTTCTCACCATTGGAATTGGGATCGGATTTGGAATGGGATTTGGAATCGGACATAAACCTACACTTATTTGTCTGAGTTGAAGTATCTGCAAAGTATAGCACCCGACCTGCGGGCGGTCTGCTTGGGGCTACCTTCGCCGAATCCCAATCTGGTCAATGGGAATGCTCGCCAGCGTGCCTTGATCGGCTTTAATCGTCTGGCCCTCATCGGGCGCAAAGGCCGATGCATACATACACTCCCAAGTACTTGACCAGGCTTTTTGTGTGTCAGACTCGATGGCTTGGCTGACCCCATCGCGGAGTGTTTGTTGCTGGGCCAAAGCCTCTGGGCCGGGCCACAAACCGATCTGGTCTAGATCATTTTCAAGCACGCTGGTTTTTTCATAAGAAAGCCTGACCCAGTCAGTATCCAAGACCGGCTCATTGAAACCGCCCGCGGTCAATAAAGACCCCAGTTGCTGGACATCAAACCAGCGGTGGTGCTCAACACCCAAGAGTTCGCGTTCACGGGCGAGCGTATCGGGGCCCAAGCCAGAGAGCAGCAACAGTCCAGAAGGTTTTAATACCCCTCGAAGGCCCTTAAGAAGGGCATCGGCCTCATCGGTGTAGGCCAGCACAAAATTGGCAAACACCAAGTCCACGGAGTGAGGCTGAATGGGCGGGTGGGCCCCATCTCCCACCACCACCTCGAACCGGCGGCGCCACCAGCCCCTTTTTTTGGCGGCTTTGTGTGCCATGGCTTGAGACCAGTCCATCGCGATGATTTGTGCTTGTGGAAAGCGTTGGTGTAGGGCAAGGGCGTGGTGGCCGAGCCCACAACCCACATCCAACACCCGCTTGGGCGCGAAGTTGAGTCCATCGAGACGTTCCAACAAACGCTCACCCACCACCGCATGCATCGGAAAGGTGAGCGTTGATTGCTTGGCCAAGGCATCAAAGTGTCTGCGCCACAGTGGGGGTTGATTGGGCAGGTCTTGGTTGTGAACAAGTTTGGACATGCGGGCGCTCAAACATTAGGCCTTGCTATTGTAGCCCGTCATTTGTTGGAGAGAGATCACATGCCGAGATCTGTGCTGCATGCCTTGCCCAAACTCACCCTCCCGCGGGTGTGTTTGGTGTGTGGCCGCTACACCACCGCGAAGCTGGATTGTTGCCCAGACTGCGAGGGGTCTTTGCCCGTCCTCAATCACCGTTGCCTCCGCTGTGGCCTTGGAACAGAGCATCCAACCCAGATGTGCAATGGCTGCCTGCTGGGCATGCCAGCATTTGACCAAACCTGGCCAGGGTTTGAACACACCCCTTTGATGCGACGCTGGATTCGGCAATTTAGGGGTGAGGCCAACCTGACCGTCGGGCGATTTTTATCGGATGTCTTTGCACGCCGCCTGGCTGGCATGGGCGCAACCAGACCAGATTTGTTGGTGCCGATTCCACTGCATTCCATCGATTATTTTCTGCAAGGCTTTGATCACAACCGGTGGCTTTGTCAGACCTTATCAAAAAGAATGCAACATCTTCCCACCCACTCGGCATTGAAGCTGACCCGGCGCATTAAAAAACAACACACACTCCCAACAGAGCTTCGATGGGCCAATGTCAAAGGCGCCTATGCCGTTCGCTCACTCCCACCCAAGGCGGCCCATGTCGCCTTAATCAATGATGTGATGACCACCGGTCACAGCGTCAATGAAGCAGCGGGCGTTTTAAAAAAAGCCGGGGTC
>JAGYMV010000064.1 GCA_018400355.1 Wenzhouxiangella sp. | reverse complement strand
TCAATCCATCATTCGCTGTGGCTGTTTCAAGTGCATCAAGCCGTGTTTCATTTTTTCTCTCCCAAGTGGCCAGCCAGCAATCGTGTGATGAACACTGCATGGTCATTCACCATACATGGATTTTGTTTCGATTGGGTGGCTGGGTGCAACCCAACGAGAGGCTCATTAGCAAGGCTCATCAAGGGCTGGGTCTGGCCCAGGGGTGATCAGATGCTGCCAGCAGATAGCGCGTGCGTTTGCCCACACCCTCTCCTTTGACCAAACAGCCTTTGCTGACCAAGTCCGATAAGTCCCTGGTGGCCTGTGCCTTGCTGACCCCAGCGATCGATTGGTAGATTCTTGCGTTGATGCCCTCTAAAAACTCATCCGCCATCGAATCAAGCAGGCGGACCAGGACTTTGATTTGGCGTTCGTTGAGTACGGTTTGTCCGTAACGCTGCCAAAAAGAGGCCTTGATCAGGACTTGACCCACTCGACTCAGTGCCTGGTTGAGTGCATTTTCCAAAGCTTGGAGAAACCATTGCAGCCACCGGGTGATGTCCAAGTCACCTTTTTGCGTGCTTTCCAATAAGCGGTAGTAGTCACGTCGCTGTTCCATCAGCGTGGCACTCATAGAATAAAAGCGGATGGAGTTGGCTTCGGCTTGGGCCAACGCCAAATCAGCCACTGCCCTAGATAAGCGCCCATTGCCATCTGCAAACGGGTGGAGTGTGACCAACCACAGATGCGCAATCCCCGCCCGCACCAATCCATCCAAGCTCGATGGCGGGTGATTGAACCAATCGATGAATTGGTCTAGGTCGGCGATCAGTTGTGATTTTGGGGGCGCTTCAAAATGAATGGTCGGTTGATCGAGGCGACCGGAGACCACCTGCATCGGTGTCTCGTCTCTCAGCTCACCGATCAAAATCGGTTGGAGCACGCCCGACCCATCGGGAAAAAGCAGGGCCTGCCACTGGCACAGTGTCTCGACAGACAGATCTTGGTTGGGTGAGCGTGTGGCTTTGATCAGCAATTCTATTAACTGATCACTTTGGCGGGTGGGTTGCCCCTGGATGCCATGAACGCCTGCTCGGTCAATCCCAAGTTGTTTGAGGGCCGATGAGCGCACCGCGCTTAGCGCGAGAATCTCACCCTCAATCTCGCTGGTGCGGAGTGCATTTTCAATCAATGTATCGATTTGCACATTGAGGCTGGCTTCTTCAGGCACGCTCTCAGTTCGGCCCAGCAATTGGCCTTGGAGCCGCTTGATTCGGTCCAACGGCGCCGACAGGGGCGCTGGGTCCCATGTGAAATTTGGCCAGTGCGCTTGTTGCCAGATGTACATATTTCTTGTGATCCGCATGAGTCATTCGGCTCATTATGTGAGCCGATGGATATCCATTATGGACCAGTTTCGGCTCACAATGTGAGGCGAAAAATGATTCTAAGCCACTTTTTCGGCTGATACATCACAAAAACTGAGTTCAAACCGCTTGGCGTGATCCCACGCGTGTTGGGTGCAATAACCACCTGTTCTGAGCCGGTTGGTCTTAAGTATGGCGCCCATTCGGCTTAAAATCTGAGCCGAACCAGGGCGAATTAAGTAAACGCAAAAAGTATTTATAAATAAATATATGATATACTTAAGCCGATGAAACAGATGGCGGCCATCCAAGCACTCAATGCCTTTGCTCGGCAAGACCGAGTGGTGTTTACTGTGGGTGATCTGGTGAAGGTATTGGGCGAGACAGGGCAAGCCCTTCAGGCCACCCTGCGTCGTTTGGTGCAATCCAAAGTGATCGCGCGAGCAGCGCATGGGGTGTATGTTTACTTATTAGACACCACGGCACGGCCGAATTTGGTGGAGACACTTGCAGTTGCTTTGAGGCGGGGACATTACAACTATATTTCCTTGGAGAGTGCGCTCAGTGAGTTCGGGGTCATTTCTCAGATTCCTCTTGATCGACTGACTGTGATGACAACCGGTCGATCGCATGAGTATCGGACGCCATGGGGTGTGATTGAGTTCACCCATACAAAGCGTGGCGTGGCTCACATTCTTGAGAATACTAAAAAGGGGCGTGTGTTGCGCATCGCCAGTGCTCAAATGGCATGGCGTGATCTGAAGCGAGTGGGGCGCAATACTCACTTGGTTGACACCGAGGCCTTAGTTGATGGTTGAAAGATTGGATTTTTCCGCATTGGCAGATCAAGCAGTGATGCAATCTGGTCATGCCTACATGCGCCCTGTCATTGAAAAAGAGCTTTTGCACTACGACATTTTGTTTGGCTTGGATAAAGAGGCGCTATTGGATGATTTGACGTTTCAAGGTGGGACAGCACTTCGCCTCTGTTACGGTGGCAATCGATTGAGTGAGGACTTGGATTTTGCTGGTGGAGTTGATTTCTCACGAGACCAATTAGAGGGCATCAAGGCCTGCCTCGAGGACTATTTGGGTGATCGTTATGGACTGGAAGTCAATGTTCGAGAGCCTAAACCAAACAATGTTAGCAAAGAAGGCATGCACACCACTCGCGTGACAACCTGGCAGCTCTCAATTGTGATGGCTCCAGCAAGACCCGATATTCCAATGCAACGTATCAAACTACAAGTGGCCAATATTCCCGCCTACTCCCGAGTACCCAGGGCGCTCAATATCAACTATGACTTTCTCCCTGATGGTTATGCAGACACTTTGGTGATGACAGAAACCCCCGAAGAGTTGATGGCAGACAAGATGGTGTCATTGGTCAACACACAACGTTATGTTCGCTATCGAGATATTTGGGATCTAAGATGGTTAAAACAAAAAGGCATCGAACCAAACTTGGAATGGATCGCTCACAAAATTTCTGATTATGAAGTCAATGACTATTCATCAAAGGTGCGTGATTTTATGCGCCGATCCCGTTCCATCATTTATGATCCGCGTTTTTCTCAAGAAATGAGTCGGTTTTTGACGCAAGCCACGTTGGACAGAACGTTATACAAACCGCAATTTCAGGATTTTCTGGTCAGTGAGATGAATGAGTTGTTCTCGCAAGTGACCGATCTGTCAGCATGAGGCCAATTCCTCAGCAACGACCGTTCGGATGTGACCGTTTCTCTATAATGACCCCATGCCCCTAGCCATCGCCCCCAACATCCGCATCATTTTGATCGGAACCACCCACCCGGGAAACATTGGCTCGGCGGCGCGTGCCATGAAAGTCATGGGCCTGTCTCGCCTGGTGCTGGTCTCGCCCAAGCACTTCCCCAGTGGTGAGGCCACAGCGCTGGCCTCAAACGCCGATGACATCTTAAAAAATGCCCAAGTGGTGGAGACCTTTGCAGAAGCCATCCAAGGCTGCGGGCTGGTGTTGGGCACCACCGCGCATGCCCGTTCACTGCCTTGGCCCACGCTTGATTTAAAAGGTGCGGCTCAAAAGGCTGTGGCTGAGGTGGGCGAGCACGACATCGCCTTGGTGTTTGGTCGAGAAAAAACCGGTCTTCACAACGAAGAGGTGGAGCGTTGTCACCACATCGTGACCATCCCCACTTCAGAAGAATACACCTCACTCAATCTCGCCCAAGCGGTGCAGTTGATGATGTATGAGATCCGCCTCCACGCGCTCGAGGCCATGAACACCCCATCGATGCCAGAACAAGCGCCTCGTGATTGGCACCCCGAGCCACCCGAGAAGATGGAGATCTTTTTTGCGCGTTTGGAAAAAGCCCTGTTGCACGTTGGCTTTTTAAACCCAGCCCAGCCCAAACGTTTGATGCAACGCCTCAGGCGTTTATTTTTGCGGGCCAGGCCTGATGAAAATGAGCTCAACATCTTAAATGGCATCGCCAGCGCCTTGTTGGATGCCACGCCCAAGCACACCCAAGCATCGTCTACCCCAACCCCCTCAACGCCCTCAACCACCAAGGAGCCCGAGTGATGGATGTGATCTCTCTGACCAAAGAACTCATTGCCAGACGCTCCATCACCCCAGAAGATGCTGGATGCCAACCCTTGCTGGCGGGCATCTTGTCTGAAGCAGGCTTTGATGTGAGCCACCACCGCTTTGGTGAGGTGGACAATTTGCTCGCCACCCATGTTGGTGAGACGAGCGAGGGGGAACGGCCCGGGCCGCATGTCATGTGGATCGGCCACACCGATGTGGTCCCCAGTGGACCCGAGGATCAATGGACGAGTCCACCCTTCGAGCCCACCGAACGCGATGGTTTTTTGTTTGGTCGTGGGGTGGCGGACATGAAAGGCTCGGACGCGGCGATGGTGGTGGCTTTGTGTGGGTTTGTCAAAGCCCACCCCAACCATCCTGGGCGGGTGTCGTTGGTGATCACTTCCGACGAAGAGGGGCCGGCGGTCGATGGCATCAAAGCCTTGGTGCCGTATCTCAAAGACAATCAACTCTGGCCCGATGCCTGTTTGGTCGGCGAGCCATCGAGTCAGGCGGTATTGGGCGACCAAATTCGGATTGGCCGACGCGGCAGCATTCAGGCGGTCTTGCGCATCAAAGGAAAGCAAGGCCACACCGCCTATGCGCTTCCCGAAGACAACCCCGTCCACCGCGCCGGTCCTTTGATGGCCGCGTTGGGCGCACTTAGATTTGACGATGGCGATGCGGCCTTTGATCACAGCCGCCTACAAATCTCCAACATCCACGCAGGGACAGGTGCTGATAATGTCTCACCGGGTGAGTTGGTGATTCACTTTAATATCAGAAACAACCCCAACAGCCCCGCCGATGGATTGAAGACCAAGATCGAGTCTTTGATCGAGCAACACGACCCAGGCCCCTGGACGCTCCATTGGCGGGTGAGTGCCGAACCATTTGGTCCGTGTTCGGGCGAGTTTTTGGATGCGGTGGTGGGGGCGTGTGCCAAGACCTTATCCAGAACACCCAGGCTCGATACCGGCGGGGGCACCTCCGATGGTCGATTTTTTGGTCCAGAAGGCGTGCCTGTGATTGAGGTTGGGCCAGTCAATGCCACCATCCACCAAGTCGATGAACGAATTTTGTTGAGCGATTTGGAAAAACTCCCTGATCTGTATCGTGCCATGATGGAGGCGGTCTTATTGGCGCCTCGGGTCTGAGATGGATTGAGCAACAACAAAAGACTAAGGTGGTGAGGAACATGCGTGTGATGGATTTTGGATGGACAATGGGCTTTGATTGGCGAGAGCGATCATGAATCTGATGCGTTGGGTCATGGCTGTGCTCATTGCTTTGTTGGTGTGGATGCAA
>JAGYMV010000063.1 GCA_018400355.1 Wenzhouxiangella sp. | reverse complement strand
ATTGGGGACGGGCATTGGCCGGGATGAGTTTGATGCCGATCGGTTGCGCTACCACCGCATCATCATCATGACCGATGCCGATGTGGATGGCTCGCACATTAGGACCTTGCTGCTGACCTTCTTCTACCGTCAAATGCCAGAGTTGATCGAGCGGGGGCACATCTATATCGCCCAACCACCGCTTTATAAAGTCAAACAAGGCAAACAAGAAATCTACCTCAAAGACGAAGCGGAAATGACAACCTACATGCTGGGTCGTGCTCTGGATGGCACCGCGCTCTACCCGGGCCCCGATGCCCCAGCGATCCGTCCAGAAGCATTGGAGGTCTTGCTAAAAGACTTCGGTCACGCCCGCCAAGTAGCGGCCAGACTCAAACACCGCCATGACCACGAGGTTATTGAGCAACTCATTGATTTTGAACCATTTTCAATGGATGCTGGTTTTTCTGCAGACGCCTGGTCGGAGCGCTTTAAGGCCCGTCTAGATGCGGCCACGCCGCCGGGTGTTCAGTGGACCATTAAGCCTTTGGCGGGTGGTGGCGTGGTGGTGTCTCGCCACGCCCAAGGGGTGGTCCAAGACACCATCTTAGATGCTGGATTCTTCGGCTCACCTGAATACCGCCAGATTGAAAAAGTCGGCAAAGCCTTGGGTGATCTGTTGGGGGGTGCCATTAAGGTGGCCCGCGGCAACAACGAGTTTGAGGGTCATCGGTTCAGCGAGGTCTATGACTGGTTGATGGCTGAGTCACGCAAAGGACGAACATTCCAGCGCTTTAAGGGCTTGGGTGAGATGAATCCAGATCAGTTGTGGGATACCACCGTGAATCCAGAAACGCGGCGTCTGATGAAAGTCACCATTGAGGATGCGGTGTCCGCCGATGAGATCTTCTCGACCCTGATGGGCAACGAGGTAGAGCCACGGCGCGCGTTCATTGAAGACAACGCTTTGCGAGTGAGCAACCTGGACGTTTAGCCGAAGTTAAGCGAAGTTGTGAGATTTTAGCGACAAATAACTACTTGATCGCAACAAAACAAGAAAAGTTAAGGCACTGAAACCATCGGTGGATGTGCCCAAACCCCGCCTGTTTGAGGGCGGTTTCGTGTTCTGCAGCCGTTTGCGGGATGAGCACGTTTTCGATGGCTTGGCGTTTTTTGGCGATTTCCAGATCTGAGTAGCCTTGAGACCGCTTAAAGTCTAGGTGGTGCTCATCCATCCAAGCCTGCTCTTCAGGCGTCTCAAACCGAAGTTTTTCTGCCAGCAACAACACCCCGCCAGGGTTGAGACCCTCACAAATGCGTTTTAAAAGCTCGGGCCGTTGACTCAATGCCACGAACTGTAAGGTGAAATACATCAAGCACAACGAGGCGTTTTGATAGGGGTGGTCGGTGATGTCTGCCACCCTTATATCCACAGGGACGGTGGAATTGTCTTGGGCCATGATCTGTTGGCAACGTGCGACCATCTCGGGCGAATTATCGAGCCCAATCATCTCTACACCGGGAACTTGAATGGCCCGTCTGGCCGCGAGTGTCGCCGCACCCAGCGAGCAACCGAGATCATACACCTTGGAGTTGGGCGTCACTGCAGAACGAACCAGCAAAGGCGTGAGCTCTAAGAGCTGTCGATACCCGGGCACCGATCGTTCAATCATGTCGGAAAAGACCCGAACCACAGGCTCGTTGAACTCAAACGATCCGGGTTGGGTCTCGGTGGGTTCGTTAAATAGGGTGTCTTTTTCGCTCATGCTTTTGTCAGTTGGTGTTCAAGCCATCACGTGCTGTCATTGGCCAAGTCGCGGCGGGTCGGCTTGGCATGAGGATATGATAGGCGCTTATGGCGCTTGACTGGCAGTTATACTTGTACAAAGCGGTGATCAGACACACCACAGGCGTCAACCCATTCAAATAGTGATGTCAATCAATTGCGTTCATAAAGGCTGAGTTGTGGATTTTCAAACCTTCATCCGAACCCTAGATCAATACTGGGCAGAGAAAGGCTGTGTGTTAACAGCACCTTTGGACAGCGAAGTGGGGGCGGGTACTTTTCACCCAGCCACCTTCTTGCGCGCCATTGGCCCAGAGCCTTGGTCTGCCGCTTATCTCCAGCCTTGCAGGCGACCAACCGATGGGCGCTATGGTGAGAACCCAAACCGTCTGCAACACTATTATCAATACCAAGTGGTGATGAAGCCCGTCCCCGATGATTTCCAGACCCTTTATTTGGGTTCATTGGACGCCGTTGGCATTGACCCAAAAGTGCACGACATTCGTTTCGTTGAAGACAACTGGGAATCACCCACCTTAGGTGCCTGGGGTTTGGGGTGGGAGGTGTGGCTCAATGGCATGGAGGTCACCCAGTTCACCTACTTCCAACAAGCCGGCGGACTTGAGTGTCGGCCGGTGATGGGTGAGATCACCTATGGTTTGGAGCGCTTGGCCATGTACATCCAAGGCGTGGAAAGCGTTTACGATCTTGTTTGGGCCGACAGCATGAATGGTGTGGTCCGTTATGGCGATATCTTTCATCAAAACGAAGTTGAGCAATCCAACTACAACTTTGAACAAGCAGACACCACCACGCTGTTTGCGTCTTTTGAGGCACACGAATCTCAAGCGGGCGCTTTGATCGAAGCGAACTTACCACTGCCTGCTTATGACCAGGTTCTCAAGGCATCACACACTTTTAATTTGTTGGATGCGCGAGGCGCGATTTCGGTCACAGAGCGTCAACGCTATATTTTACGAATCAGAGATCTGTCCAGACAGGTGGCCGAGGCTTATCATGCCGCCCGTGAGGCGTTGGGCTTTCCGGGGGTGCAAGCGTCATGAGCGATCGCCAAACGCTTCTGATTGAGCTCGGCTGCGAAGAACTACCAGCCGCACAAATTCAATCCATGGTTCATGCGCTTGGCCGGGGTCTCCTCGAGCATCTGGCCAACCATCAATTGGTGGGTTCTGATCAGTCCATGACGCTGTTGGCCACACCCAGACGTTTGGCTGTTGTCATTGACGGGGTATTGGCCGAACAACCCAGCCAAACCATCGATCGCAAAGGGCCTTCCGTAGATGCTGCTTTCAATGACCAAGGCGAACCCACCCCTGCAGCACTTGGGTTTGCAAAAAGTGTGGGGCAGAGTGTCGAGTCGTTGGAACGCTTGAAGACCGAACAAGGTGAGTGGTTAACGGCCACGATCCATCAACCGGGCGCACCTTTGGCCCAGGTCGTCAACGACGCACTGCAAAGCGTGACCCAACAAATGGCGAGCGCGAAAAGCATGCGGTGGCGGGCGGGTGATGAGCGTTTTGTTCGGCCTGTTCGTTGGTTGGTGGCGATGCACGGTCAAGCCATTGTGCCCGTTGAACTCTTTGGGCTAGAGGCGGCCAACCTGACTTGGGGACACCGCATTCATGGCCACGGGCCTTGGACGCTGGAGTCGGCCAGCGTGTATAGCGACACCTTGATGCAGGCGCATGTCGTCTCCAGTATTGAAGAAAGAAAAGAGCGGATTCAGACACAGGTGTCTTCTCTGGCCAAACAACATGGCTTCGTGCTTGATCAAACCAGCTTTGATGCGTTGGTGGAAGAGAACGCCAACCTCACCGAGTGGCCAGTGGCGGTCTTCGGGTCATTTGATGCTCAGTTTTTGAATGTGCCAGAGCCTGCTCTGATCAGTGCCATGCAGCACCACCAAAAATGTTTTCCTTTAAGGGAAGAGGACAGCCAATCATTGGCGCCACATTTTGTGGCGATTGCCAACATCGAAAGTGCCGATGAGGCAGCGATGCGGGCTGGGTTTGAGCGCGTCATTCGCCCCCGCTTGGCCGATGCCGAGTTTTTTTGGGCGCAAGACCGCCAGACCCCGCTGTTTGATCGGGCCAAGGACTTAGAAGCGGTGCTCTTTCAAAAAGACCTGGGCTCGGTGGCGCAAAAAACCCAACGCATGGGGAAAGTCGCCAAGGCACTGGGTCAAATGTTGTCTTTGGACTTGGATGCGGTAGAACAGGCGGTCACCGGTGCCAAGTGTGATTTAACCACCGAGATGGTGGGTGAGTTTCCAGAACTTCAAGGGGTGATGGGATACCACTACGCGCTCGATGCCGGCATCTCAAAAGACATTGCCACCGCCATTGAAGAGCATTACTGGCCCAAGCACGCCGGCGCCCCTTTGCCGAGCACACCCTTGGGTGCGGTGGTGGCTATGGCCGACCGGGCAGATACCTTAATGGGTATCTTTGGCATAGGCCTCAAACCCAAAGGCTCCAAAGACCCGTTTGCGCTTCGCCGTGCGGCACAGGGCCTGATCAGAATTTTGGAACAATACCCAGCCATTGATTTAGAAGTCGCTCTTCATAGCGCAGCGCAACCATTGGCTGAACAATTGTCTTGGAGCAAAGATCAACAAGACGCCATCATCGATGAGGTGAGCGCTTTTTGTTTGGACCGCGCCCGGTCTTATGCCAGCGACCAGGGCATCAGCACCGCCACATTAAATGCCGTCATGGCCATTCGAGTGTCCTCGATCAGTGATCTCATGCACCGCGCGCGAGCGGTGGAGGCGTTGTTGTCACACCAAGACATTGAGAAATTAATCGCCGCGAATAAAAGACTGGCCAATTTGTTGGGCAAAGCCGAGCAAACGATTCCATCTGTCGTGGATCAAGACAAACTCATTGACGCAGAAGAAAAAGCGCTGTTTGATGAATGGTCTGTTAAAAAAGATCGGGTCGAACAGGCCGTGGCGGCCAGAGATTACGATGCCGCTTTGAAACAATTGGTGGCGCTGGCCGATCCATTGGATCTCTTTTTTGAGAAAGTGATGGTGATGAGTGAGGATGCCAGCATTCGCGCCAACCGTCTTGGCTTGCTCAATCAAATGCGCTTGGCGTTTCTTGGCATTGCCGATTTGGCGTTATTGGGTCGCTGATCACCGATGCCGTCACTGGCGCGGTTCAATGAGGCCCGTTTAAAAACAGACGGCCGTTACAAAGATTGGTTGCAACTGCTCGAAACACTGCCACCGGTTGACCCACATTGGCAGGTCGTCGATGGGGTGGTGCATGTGGGTCAACCCACCCAAGACCACCAACAGCTCTCAAACATCCTAGAAGCGTTGATTCCTTGGCGGAAAGGCCCATGGTCTGTGGCCGGTGTGGCCATCGACAGCGAGTGGCGTTCTGATTGGAAATGGGATCGAATGCCCCCTTGTTTGGATTTGGTTGGTCGTCGCGT
>JAGYMV010000062.1 GCA_018400355.1 Wenzhouxiangella sp. | reverse complement strand
AAACTCCATGATGTGCAAAAAACCACCCGGCTTCAGTACCCGTTGCATTTCTTTGAGCGCCAGCGCCCGGTGCGTGACGTTTCTAAGACCAAAGACGATGGTGACGTGGTCAAATTGCGCCTCGCCCATGGGCAGGTGTTCGGCGTTGGCATTGACCCATTCAAAGCGATGGGTCAGGCCTTGGTCGTCCATGCGCCGCCGGCCTGCTTTGAGCATCGCGGCGTTGATGTCTGCAATGACCACATCAACACCTTTGCCGCTGGCTAGGCGTGCGATGTCACCCGTTCCACCGGCCAGATCGAGGAGCTTTTGTCCCCTTTGAAAACGGCATTGCTCGACAAAATGCCATTTCCACACGCGATGGATGCCCACCGACATCAAGTCGTTCATCACATCATAGCGGTCAGCCACGGTATCGAACACTTCACGCACCATAGCGGTTTTTTCGGCTGGATCGACCTCGCGAAAACCAAAATCGATGGTGTCTTTTTGTTTGTGTGAGGGCTCAGTCATGGCTGTTGGTTCATTCTTTCCGAATAACGTTTTAGATTGCTGTCCATATTAACGCCAAGCCCGTAAAGAAATGACCACGAATAGATACCGGTTTTGTGCCCATCATCGAAGGTCAAGATGACCGCATAATTGCCCACCGGTTCAATGGCCTCAATGTTGACGTCATCCTTTCCCGGCAAGAGCATGGGTTCTGAAAGCCCATGCCCGCGCACTTCAGCCGATGGTGAGTGGGTTCTGAGATAAGAACAAGGGAGCTCAAAGCGCTCGCCATCATCGAACTCGATGACGAGCAGGCGCTTGGATTTCTCCAAGCGAAGCTCGGTGGGTGAGGGGGGCTGGTTGGTCACCACCTAACCCATGGAGTAGTAGGTGGGTGCATCGGGACCCACAGGGAAGCCCAGCACAAACACCCACACATAAAACAAAATCATCCAGAACAATAAGAAGAACATGGAATAGGGCAGCATGGTGGCAATCAAGGTGCCAATGCCCATGTTTTTGTTGTAACGCGCCGCCCACGCGAGGATCAGCCCAAAATAACTCATCATTGGGGTGATGATGTTGGTGGTGGAATCACCAATGCGGTAAGCCGCCTGGATCAGTTCGGGCGCGTAGCCAATGAGCATCAGCATGGGCACAAAAATCGGTGCCGTCACCGCCCATTGCGCTGAGGCCGAACCGAGCATGAGGTTGACACCGGCACACATCAAGATGAAAAAGATGAATACAACAGGCCCTGTTAGTCCCACGTCTTGTAAAAAGCCAGCCCCTAAGACGGCGGTGATGACCCCCAAATTGGACCAGCCAAAAAACGCCACAAATTGAGCGGCAAAAAACACCAAGGTGATATAGAGGCTCAAGGTCGCTATGGCTGAGGCCATGCCGTCGATCATGTCTCGATCATTTCGCATGGTGCCCACGGTTTTGCCATAAGCAAAGCCCGTGGCCAAAAAGAAAATAAAGATCCACGCGACAATCGATTGGAAGAAAGGCCTTGGGCTGGCTGTTTCAGGATCGCGGAGCACACCGGTCTCAGGAATGGCCAAAAAGGCGATCAAAGCAAACAATGCCAACGCGGCCAGACCAGCGCGAAACAGCCCCCGCTTCTCATCGGCGGTGAGTGGCTCCATCGCGCGGTCGTCCAAAATGGAGGCATCGGCGTTGCTGGCATCGTAAGCACCGAGCTTGGGCTCGACCACATAAATCGTGACCAAGGCACCAATCAAGGTGATCATAAAGGTCGAGGCGATCATGAAATACCAGTTGGCGGTGGCATAGACCGAGTAACTCGGGTCAATCAAACGCGCCGCTTCTTGGGTGATGCCGGCCAGCAATGGGTCAACGGTGCCAATTAAAAGATTGGCGCTGTAACCGCCAGATACACCAGCAAACGCCGCGGCCATGCCCGCCAAGGGGTGACGGCCCAGGGCCAAAAAGATGGCGCCCGCCAAAGGCACCAACACCACATAGCCCATTTCTGAGGCGGTGTTGGAGATCACACCAGCAAACACAATGGCAAAGGTCACGGCGTGTTTGGGGGCATTGAGCACAATGCCTCGGACCATGGCAGACAACAGACCGGATTTCTCAGCCACCCCCACGCCCAGCATGGCCACCAACACCACACCCAAGGGTGCGAAGTTGACAAAGTTGGAGACCAGATTCCCCAAAATCATTCGAACGCCTTCGGCATTGAGCAGGCTCACCGCCTCAATCATGACCCCTTCATTGCCGGGACGGGGATCCCCCACACTCAGACCGATCGCACCAAAAAATCCCGATAGAAACACCATGGCCGTGGCCAACACCGCAAACAAGGTCACGGGGTGGGGCAATAAGTTGCCCAACCATTCCACGGTGTCTAAGAAGCGGGTAAACAAACCCCGAGATTGTGTTTGTGTGTCAGCCATGGTGTTGTTCCTAACCTGTACACAGGGGCGCTTTTCCACCTGTGCAGGATCCAATCAGCAACAAATCAAGGGCAGAGATCAGTCTCGATTGGCCCTTGCGCGTAAGAAATTCAATAGATCAATGCGGGTGATCAGGCCCAAAAATTCACCTTTGTCCATCACAATGGCGACATGATCTCGATTGAAAATCGGCAACAGTTCATCCATGGTGGCTCGATAATCAATGAATTCCAGATCGGTCACCATGGCCGAAGACACAGACCGCCCAAAGCGCGACTCATCTTCATAAACCGCCAACAGGATATCAGATTCGTCGATTAGACCGACGATGCGCTCACCGTCCATCACCGGCAACTGCGAGATGTCATAGAGCATCATGCGTTTGTAGGCATTCGACAACGATTCTTCTGCGCCCACCACCACCGCATCGCGGCTGGCCATGGGTCGGGCGATGAGGTCTCGCAAATCACCAAAATTGCTGCCATCGATTAAGCCGTGCTCGCGCAACCAGTAGCTGTTGTAGACTTTGGACAAATAGCGATTGCCGGTGTCACAAACCAACGACAAGACGCGCTTGGGCGTGGTTTGCTCTTGGCAATAACGAACGGCTGCGGCCACCAAGGTCCCGGTCGATGAGCCGCCCATCAGACCTTCGCTCTCTAGGAGTTGGCGGGCCATTTTAAAACTCTCGCGGTCTGAGATGGCATAGGCTTTCTTGACCCGCGAAAAATCACTGATCGAGGGCAAGAAGTCTTCACCAATGCCTTCCACCAACCAACCGCCAGCATCGGTGGGCACCACCCCGGTGGCAATGTAGTCCGCCAAAATCGAGCCTTCGGGATCGGCCAGCACCAATTCTAAGTCTGGTGCGACGGATGCAAAGTAGCGAGACAATCCGGTGATCGTTCCACTAGACCCCACGCCAATGACCACCGCATCGAGTTGTTGGTCCATTTGTTCCCACATCTCAGGGCCTGTGGTCAGTTCGTGGGCCTCAGGGTTGTCTGGGTTGGCAAATTGATTGATGAAGTAGACATTGTGGCCCTCAGCGGCCAGCTCATCGGCGACTTGTTGGGCCAGGTCTTGGTAATACTCGGGGTGGCCTTTGCCCACATCAGACCGGGTGATGATCACCTCAGCACCCATGGCTTTCAGAGTCGATATTTTTTCGCGACTCATTTTGTCGGGGATCACCAACACCAAACGGTAGCCTTTGGCCTGGGCCACCAAGGCCAGCCCAAGGCCTGTGTTGCCCGCGGTGCCCTCGACAATGGTGGCTCCGGCGGTCAGCTGCCCCCGCTTTTCGGCGGCCTCAATCATGTGCAGCGCAATGCGGTCTTTAATCGACCCACCGGGGTTGGTGCTTTCTAGTTTGAGGTAGAGCTCACATGGGCCCGTATCGAGGTGTTGTACTCGGACGATCGGGGTGTGGCCGATCATCTCGAGCACATTGTTGTAACGGTTCATGGTTGGACTCAGCTATTGGACTCTTCCATCAACCGCGTGAGGCGGTCTTTGATGCGCAATTTCTCGCGCTTGAGTTGGTTGAGTGATTCATCGGCCATGGGTGCGGTGCCATTTTCAGCAGCAATCACCCGCTTCTCGAGTTGTTTGTGTTCGTTGTAGAGACTTTTAAATTCGGGGTTGGATTGGAGTAGTTGCTCGACTTCATTTTGTTGTGATTCAAACATTTTTAGTGGCTCTCCTGTGTGTCAAAAAATAAACAGCCAATGGCCAGGTACTCACAATGCTTTTCAGTCGCACGATCCAGTTTTAAGTGTCTGGCGAGTCCTCCAACAAGATGACATCCACTCGGCGGTTTTGGCTCCTGCCTTCGGCTGTGTCGTTACTGGCGATTGGAAAATCAGGCCCCATGCCCACGGCCTCAATGCGTTCGGCACTCACGCCGCGCGCGATCAGTTCATCGGCCACCGCATCGGCGCGTTGTTGCGAGATGCGAAGGTTCACCGCTTGCGCCCCGGTGGCGTCGGTGTGGCCCTCGATCCGAACCCGTTTGTTGGGCTCGCTTTGCAACAATTCCACCACATCGGCCAAATTGGACTTGGCTTGTTCGGCCATGCTGGTCTCACCGGTATCAAACAGCACATCACCCAAGGTGATCACCATCCCGCGGTCTGTTTCTCTCAGCTCCATCAATTCCAAGCGGCGCTGCAGCGAAGCGGCGGCTTCCGATGCCAGCTCGGCTTCGCGCCGGGCCAGTGCAATTTCAGTGGCTTGTGCCTCAGTTAAACGTCGGGCGGCTTCGGCTTCTTCTCGGGCCAGACGCGCGCTCTCGCTGGCCTGCTGGCGAAGGTCTTCAGCGGTTAGAGCCTGTTGTCTGGTCCGTTGGATTTCTTCTTCGGTGGCGACGCTGGCAAGCCTTGCTTGCTCGGCCTCTGCTCGGGCGCGTTGCACTTCGAGCTGGCTGGCACGAAGCCGAAGCTCGGTGATGGATTGTTCAATCGCTTCAATATCGCGTTCGGCTTCAACCCGATAGCTTTCAGCGCGGGCAATCTCAATGCGTTTTTCAGCCATCACGGTCCGATGATAGCGCTCATCACCGGTGATGCCTTCGGCGGTGGCGGCTCGAACCGCGCGTTCGGCGTCGGCCACGGCCAGTGGCACCCGCTCAGCCACTTCGGTGTCTTCCAACAGCCGCGTGAGTTCGGCTCGGAGGTTTTGCAGGCGCTGGTCATTCTCAGATGGCATCGGCGTGGCGCAGGCGACCACAAGCAACAGCAAAGCTGGGGCAAAAATGGCGCGACTCATGGCAACACCTCCTCGCCGTAGGCCTCGACCAGATTGGCTTGCAGCGCCTCAAAGGCCTCGCGTTTGGCTTGTAAATCGGCACGGGCGAGTGCAGCCCGCGTGCGCGCGAATGCCAATTCTG
>JAGYMV010000061.1 GCA_018400355.1 Wenzhouxiangella sp. | reverse complement strand
ATCAAAAAGATTGTATTGATCTTTTCGGCCATGCGTCATCGAGCCCAAGACCTAAAAAATGCAGGTTGGAACCTTCACTATCATCGATTTGATCCCCATGGCGAGATCAAGAGTTTCTCTGATTTACTCGATGCCCAGCGCGACCGAGTCCCATTTGATGAGTTGCTCGTGGCACAACCTGGGGAGTGGCGGGTGCTCCATCAATTACATGTCTGGGCTGAGAGAAACAACGTCATCCTTCAGGTATTGCCCGATCGGCGCTTTTTTGATGATCTGTCGATATTCAATGATTGGGCAGAGGGCAAAAAACAACTTCGCATGGAGTTCTTCTATCGTCTGATGCGCCAAAAGACCGGTTATCTGATGAGCGATGGCGAGCCAGTGGGCGGGGTTTGGAATCTGGACGCCGACAACAGAAAACCATGGAAGGGTGACCCGCCCATCGTCCCAATTAAAGGCAGTGCTCCCAATGCCATCACTCAATCGGTGATCGAGGAGTTAAACGATACTTGGCCGACTTTTGGTGACATCGATGGGTTTGACTATCCGGTCACAACGACTGAGGCGATGCAGGCTCTGGAGGAATTCATTGCCCACAGATTGGTCTCTTTTGGGGATTTCCAAGATGCGCTGGTTGATGGAGAGGATTATCTATTCCACTCAAGAATTTCAAGCGCGCTGAACATTGGCTTGTTGGACCCAGCGGTTGTGTGTGAAAAAGTCATCGCTGCGCACACGAAAGGTCTCGCGCCTTTGAATGCTGTGGAGGGTTTTGTCCGACAAATCATTGGCTGGCGTGAGTTCATTCGGGGCATTTATTGGCGGTTCATGCCCGAGTATGCCGAGCGCAACAGCTTGGGTCATGATCAAGCACTCCCCGACTGGTATTGGACCGGCCAAACCCAGATGCGCTGTCTGGCTCAAGCCATTGATGCCACCAAGCGAAATGCCTACGCCCACCACATTCAGCGTTTGATGGTGACGGGCAACTTCGCTTTGTTGTTGGGGGTCATTCCTGAGGAGATCTGTCGCTGGTATCTGGCGGTCTACATTGATGCCTATGAATGGGTGGAGTTGCCCAATACCCTAGGCATGGTCATGCACGCCGATGGCGGGGTGGTCGGCTCCAAGCCCTATGCCGCCAGCGGTAAGTACATCCAGCGCATGGGGGACCATTGCAAGCATTGCGTCTTTAACGTCAAAGAGACGGTGGGCGAGAAGGCGTGCCCTTTTAACGCTCTGTACTGGGACTTTCTGATTCGTCACCGGTCTCAATTCGAATCCAATCCCCGCATGCGGATGATGTATCGAAACGTGGATCGGATGGAAGCCGAGCAACAATCAGCCATTGAGCAGCGCGCTCAGTGGATCAAAGACCACATCAACGAGTTATAGCGGGTCGGTCAATTGCGTGGTGCCGATGCCGCGATCGGGCAACAACACAGGGATGCCATCAGCGATCACATAAACGACCTTCCCATCGCGGGTGACCAAAGCGGCTTTGATGGTTTCTGTGACAGGGCTGTGGTCCACGTATTGCAGGCCACCGTGTTCGATGGCTTGGTTGAGCTTTTTGACCCGATTGGGGCTCAAAGGAACCAAGGGCTCGTGGCTCAACGGGCAACACAATATATCCAGTAATGGGTTGGGGCTGGTCATGGGTCTATTGTAACGTGCCACTGAGCCATTGTCGTCTGCTCCAAGCCTTGCTAACATGGTCTTTTATCAGCGGGATGAACGCATGACCAAGCAGCCAAAAGTGGGGGTCATCATGGGGTCGCAGAGCGACTGGGACACCATGAAACATGGTGTTGAGGTACTTAAAGAACTCGAGGTGCCGCACGAGGTTCGGGTCGTCTCGGCACATCGCACGCCCGATGCCATGGCCGACTATGCCAAATCCGCCGCCGAAAGGGGGCTTCAAGTCATCATTGCAGGCGCCGGCGGGGCCGCGCATTTGCCTGGCATGGTCGCCAGCCACACCATCTTGCCCGTGCTTGGCGTTCCAGTCGCTTCCAAGCACCTGCAGGGCCAAGATTCGTTGCTCTCGATGGTTCAAATGCCCGGTGGGGTGCCTGTGGGTACCTTGGCCATTGGCAAGGCTGGTGCGACCAATGCAGGGCTGCTGGCAGCCAGCATCGTGGGATTGTCGGATGCCGAAGTTCAGGAACGATACGCACGCTGGCGCCAAAGCCAAAGTGATCGGGTCTTGTCTCAACCCACGCCAACAGATTAAGGCCTGATCGCATGCGCATCGGCATCTTAGGTGGCGGCCAACTGGCCAAAATGATGGCGCTGGCTGGCCAACCCTTGGGCCATGAATTCGTGTTTATTGATCCAGCAGCCGATGCCTGTGCCCGGTCCTTGGGAGCGCATCGAGTCAGTGACTGGTCGGGGCCTGATCTTGTGAACCAATTGGCCGGTTGTGACCGTGTGACGTTTGATTTCGAAAACGTGCCCGCCGAGAGTCTGGCCACACTGGCGGACCGGTTCGATGTGAGACCCTCGCCCAAAGCCCTGGAGGTCTCCCAAGACCGCTTGGCAGAAAAACAACTGTGTGCTTCTTTAGATATTCCCGTTGCACCGTTTAAGGCCGTCGACACTCGGCCTGAGCTGATGGGGGCGATCGATGCCTTGGGTCTTCCGGCGCTTTTGAAAACTCGACGTTTGGGTTATGACGGCAAGGGTCAGTATCGCTTGGCGCACTCAGAGGATTTGGAGCCAGCGTGGCAAAGTCTGGGTGAGCAAGCCCTCATTTTGGAGGGCTGGGTTGATTTCGCTCATGAGTGTGCCTTGACCGCAGTGAGAGATGCCGCAGGAGAGGTTCGGTTTTATCCATTGACCCACACCTTGCACCAAGAGGGCATTTTGCGATTTGCTTTGAGTGGGTCTCCGGCCAATGCACCCTGGCAAGACAGTGCTGAAAAGATTGTCCATCAAATCATGGATGCGCTCGATTATGTCGGCTGTCTAACAGTCGAGTTTTTTGTGACCGAGGCGGGGTTGGTGGTCAATGAGTTGGCACCCCGTGTGCACAATTCAGCCCACTGGACCATTGAGGGTTCGGTTTGTTCGCAGTTTGAAAATCACATTCGCGCGCTGACCGATATGCCGCTGGGTGCAGCCCATTCAAGAGGTTCGGCTTTAATGGTCAATTTCATTGGCCAAATGCCGAGCACAGACATGTTGGCTCTGGACGGCTTGCATTGGCACGATTATGGGAAGCAAGCCAGAAAAGGCAGAAAAGTGGGGCATGCGACTTGGGTGCTAGAGGACTTTGCAACCCTCAAGCGGCGAGCAGATGAGCTCACAGCACATCTCGAGCCCAGTCAAGTTCAGGGGCTGACGGGTTTGATCAACGCCGCGGGTTGATCCTTGGGGAAGACCACCAGGTGTTTGGCGACCAAGCTGACCCGAATCTCTTCGTTGATGACATAGTTTGTGTGGCTTGGGAATAGGGCCGCGACCTGTGTGCCATCAGACAAAGCCAGGCGGTAGAGGATGTCTGCGCCTTGGAACTGTCGGGCGACCACTTTCAGTGGCATGCCCTGATCATCCAACCTCAAGTCATCTGGTCGAACCAACAACAGCAATTCCTCATTGGGTGGGCGTTTTTCTGGCAGAGGCGATCGACCCAATGCATGGACCAAATGATCGCCTTCAACGCGAGCGTTCAGATAACTCCCCCGACCGGTGAATGCAGCCACATAGGGTGTGGCGGGTTGATGATAGAGCTCATAGGGGCTCGCCCATTGCAACATGCGCCCATCTTGCATCAGGCCAATTCGGTCGGCCAAAGCAAACGCCTCTTCTTGATCATGGGTGACCAACAAGGTCGCCGTCCCCCGTTCTTTTAAGATCGCTCTGACTTCTTCGCCTAAGCCACGCCTCAATCCTGTATCGAGATTAGAAAAGGGCTCATCCAGAAGCAAGACGGCCGGTTCCGGTGCCAGTGCTCGGGCCAAAGCGACGCGTTGCTGCTGCCCCCCAGACAGCTCGTGCGGATAACGTTGCCCAAGGCCGGTGAGGCCGGTCAATTCCAACAAACCCTCGATTCGACTCAGACGCTCGTCTCGCTCCATGGAACGGAGCCCAAAACTCACGTTATCAATCACCCGAAGATGCGGGAAAAGCGCTTGGTCTTGAAACACCATGCCAACGCTTCGTTTCTCTGGCGCCACCATGTGATCGGCGGAGCTGACCACTTGGTCATTGATTCGAATCTCGCCAGACAATAGTCGCTCAAAGCCGGCAATGGCTCGCAGGGCGGTGGTCTTGCCACAACCCGATGCGCCCAGTAAGCAACCAATCTCACCACGGGCCAAAGAAAAGCTCAAGCCACGAACGACCGAGAGCCGACCATAGCTTAGGTGGATGTGATCAACGCTTAAGATCATGCGCTTTGGCGAACACCGAAGTGGGTCTCTACCAAGCGGTGGATGGTGTCGATGATTTGATCAATTTCATTCGAGTCAATGATCAGTGGTGGCAACAGCCTCACAATGCGGCTGCGGGTGACATTGATGATCACACCAGCCTCCAATGCGGCTTGTTTGAGTGCCGTGACATCACAGTCAAACTCGACACCCACCATCAAGCCTCGGCCGCGAACTTCGATCACATGCGGATGGTCGGTGAGTTTGCCACGCAAGCCATCCAACAGGCGCTTGCCCATCCGTTCGGCGCGCTCTAAGATGTTCTCATCGCGCATCACAGCCAGGACTTCCAGCCCCACTCGACACGCCAGTGGGTTGCCACCAAAAGTGGTGCCATGGGAGCCTGGGGGCAGCAATTGAGCCACCGACTCAGTGGCCAAACAAGCACCAATGGGCATGCCATTGCCAAGGGCTTTGGCCACGGTTAGCACATCGGGTTTCAGTCCAGCGTGATGTTGGAACGCAAACCATTTCCCCGTCCGCCCCATCCCACATTGAATTTCATCGAGCATCAGCAAAGCGTTGTGTTGGTCACATAAATCGCGAAGGCCTTGTAGGTAGTCAGCGGGCGCGACCCGCACGCCACCTTCTCCTTGCACCGGTTCAATCAATGCAGCGACTAGATTCGGGTGGGCTTCAAAGGCCTCTTTCGCGGCATCGACATCGCCAAATGGGACGCGAACAAAATCACCCACCAAGGGACCAAACCCGGCCTGAATGGCAGCGCTGCCTGAGGCGCTCAGAGAAGCGAGGCTTCGGCCATGAAAACTTTCGCTCGCGACCAAAATGGCGGGTTGTTCGATGTGTTGTTGGTGAGCGTATCGGCGCGCAATTTTTATTGCACACTCAACCGCTTCAAGGCCTGAGTTGGCCAAAAACACGCGGTCCAACCCCGAAATCTCACACAACTGACTGGCGAGTTGTTCTTGCAGGGGTAGGTGGGCGATGTTGGCGGTGTGC
>JAGYMV010000060.1 GCA_018400355.1 Wenzhouxiangella sp. | reverse complement strand
CAAAAATGCATGGTGAACTCGACCCTGCTCCAACCCATGCGTGAGCACTTTGACCACGTGGTCTTGCCCGACCAACTCGGAAAAAGTCTTCGGGCGCCATTTGCGTGCAAGAACCTGATAACTCACGTATTCACTGATCCAGTCTGATTGATGCGGCCTCTCGTTAGGCCACCAAATTGAGTCCCCAAGTGTACACGATCACAGTAAATCTGGGCCGAGCGTTGGCAATTTTCAAAGGACTCTGGGATAATCAAAGGTTGGTGGTCTCCACTGGTCTTCCCACACTGTTTCCATTGTGAACCCCGTCAGGCCCGGAAGGGAGCAGCGGCAACGATGGGCGCGGGTGCTGGGGTCGGGCTGGTGGGGGCCACCTCTTCTGTCTGCCCCCGCCACCCCGCTATACTGACTCCTTCTGCATCACTTGATTTTTTAAAAGGTCCGTCATGAGAAAAATCGCCATGCGCCACGCTGCCCCCAACCAGGCTTTCAAGTCAGCCGTCTTATTTAGACTCGTCCTCATGCTTTTGCTGGCTGGCCTGACCGGTTCGGCCTTTGGTCAAACAAGCCCCAGAGTCTGGCTTGAAACCACGCACGGGCCCATTGTGTTGGCGCTCAATGATGAAAAAGCACCCATCACCACCGAGAACTTTCTCAACTACGTCAATGCAGGTTTTTATGATGGACTGATCTTCCACCGTGTCATTGCAGGGTTTGTCATCCAAGCCGGCGGGTTTGATCGAGACCTCAACTCAATTTCACCCACCCAAGCCACCATCAAAAGTGAGGCAGGCAATGGCTTGTCCAACGGGCCTTACAGCATCGCCATGGGCTTGGTGGGCGGTGATGTGGATTCTGCTCAGGCCCAGTTTTATATCAATGCAGGCAACAATGACTTTCTTGATGACGACTACACCGTTTTCGGTGAAGTGGTGGCTGGGCAGGCCACCGTTGATCGAATCAATCAACTCATCACGGTGGGATTACAAAATATTAGTGATGGTGTACCCCTTGAACTCCCCGCCATCCTATGGGCCAAACAGACCAACCAATTCCCATTGATGCCCCTGCACACTGGGTCTTGGTACAACGAGGCCACATCCGGCACGGGCTTTAATATCGAAATCACCCACGATGCATCCACCGAATCAGGCCCGCTGGCGATTGTCTACTGGTATGATTTTGATCAAGGCAAACAAATCTGGTTGACGGGTGTCAAAGCGTTTGAGTGGGGGGACCATCGGGTGAACATCGATCTTGTCACAGCCAACTATCCCATACCGGGGGCGGACTTTAGACAACCACCGGCCAATGACGCCTTCGAGACTTGGGGCACCTTAGAAATCGAATTCTCTGGCTGCGATCGCGGTCAAGTCCGCTTTGACTCACCCCAGCGCGGTCAGTCTGTCATTGATGTGGTGCGCTTGAGCTTGCCCGTGGGTGCTGGCTGTGACACGCTCTAGGCCCTGATTCCAGACCCCATGCCCATTAAGCTACTTGCCATTGGAGACATGCACTTGGGTCGGCGACCCAGCCGACTTCCCGGTGAGCTTGCCAACCAAGCCTCAGAACTCAGCCCCCAAAAAGGCTGGGAACAAACGGTTGAACAGGCCATCCACAACCAAGTCGATTTGGTGGTGCTGGCGGGTGATTTGGTCGATCGAGAAGACAATTTCTTTGAAGCCTTTCGACCCCTAGAGACTGGCATCAACGCATTGGTTGATGCCGGCATTGAAGTGGTGGGCATCAGCGGCAATCACGATGTCTCGGTCCTGCCCCGCTTGGCCAAACAGCTCTCCCAATTTAAGCTCTTAGGCGCCAATGGCCAATGGGAAACCCATCGCTTCGAGACTCAAGGCGAGAGCGTGACATTGCATGGCTGGTCCTATCCCAAGCCCGTCGTCAGTGACAGTCCCTTAGAAGGCCACACATTTGAACGAGCCCCTGGCCTCAATCTCGGTCTGCTGCACTGCGACAGAGACCAAGCCGATTCGCGATATGCCCCCGTGACCAGCCAAGAACTGAGACAAGCTGGACTCGATGGCTGGTTGCTTGGACACATTCACAAACCCGATGCCCTGACCACACAGTCTTTAAGTGGTTATCTCGGCTCCATCACCGGCCTACACGTCGGCGAGCTCGGCCCACGAGGGCCGTGGCTGTTGGAGATCGACCAAGGCCGAGTAGAGACCGTCACCCATTGGACACTCGCGCCCCTGGTGTGGACTCAACTGACATTGGATCTCTCCCCACTGACCGATCCAGAACAAGCAATGGATGCCTTACTACAAGAGATTCGGCGCCTAGACCAAGAAGTGAGCACTTACCTTCAACCACCACAAGCAGTGGGCATTCGCCTGTTTCTATCGGGCCAAAGCGACTTCGGTGGCGCCGTTTTAGAGGCACTCTGCGACAAACAAAATGACAATTTGGCTGTTGGTGACATTCAAACCATTTTTCTCGAATCGATACACGACCAAACCACCGCGGCCATTGATCTTGATCTGTTGGCGCAAAGGGCAGATCACATCGGCCGATTGGCCCGCAGCTTGCTCTTGCTTGACCAGCCAGAATCTCAAAGCCCCAACGCTCGGGATCAACGAGCGGCATTGATTCGTGCCGCCAGCGAACAACTCACGGCACTGGCCAATGAAGCACGCTGGCAACACGGCCAAGCCGACACGCTGACTGAAGCCGATGTACTGATGCATATCAAACAAAGCGGCCACCAACTGCTTCGTGAGTGGCTGTTGCAAGCCGAAGAGTGGGCTTCATGAAGCTTCGGTCCTTAACCATTGGTCAGCTGCCCGGCATTGACCGGCGCATAGAAGTCAGCGGCTTTGGCGACGGCATTAACTTCATCACAGGCCCCAATGCCAGTGGCAAAACCTCGCTCATTCGTGCCTTGGGCTATCTGCTTTCACCCCGGCAAAAAAACGACCCAACCGACCTCATCTTAGAAGCAGAATTTGAGATTGATGGCGCCAGCTGGACCGTTGTCCGAACCGCTGGCGACCCCGTCTGGCGACAAATGGGGCAAATGGCCGAACGGCCCAATGTGGCCAGCCACGATCTCTTGGATTGCCACCTCATTCGCATTGAAGACCTCATCGCATTGGGTCAAGGCAATGACAAGGTTCTTGCCGAAACGCTACAGCGTGAAATGGATGGCGGGCTTGATCTCAGAACCACGAGACAGCGTCTGGCCAAGCAAGTTGACTTCAAAGCCATGCACCAAACCCGGGCAGTCATAGAAGCTCGAGAAGAACTCAATCAAATCCGAAATGAGCACCGCGCATTGGCGGCACAACAACAAAGGCTACCTGAGCTGGAACGGGACATCGCTGCCGCCAAAAAAAGCCAACGAGAACTGCACGCCATTGAATGGGCCCAAGAAGCCATTGAGCATCAACAAGCCATTGCCTCACTGACCTCTGAAAAAGCGGCATTGCCTGAGGCCTTGTCCACGCTGACCGGTCAAGAACTTCAACAAATCGAAGCGCTGGAGGAACTCCAAAAGAAATGGACAGAGTCGCTGGCTGACACCGAACGATCCATTCAACAACTTCAGGGCGAACTCAATGCCACCGGCATGGCTGGTGAGATGCCCAACACTGTGTTGGTCCAAACAGTCACCAAACACTTAGAAGCGATCCGCTCAATGGCTCAATCGATCAGCGCCGAAGACAAGCAACTTGCCCACTGGCAGGCGCAATGTCAAAAAGCGCTGGCGCGTCTTGGGGCAGAGTCCGATGCCGAAGTGAATGAATGGCCTCGCTTGAGTGTGAGCGATATTGATCAAGCACAAACGCTGGCCCGAAAAATTGATCGGGCCCATCAACTGGCCCAACAGGCCCCGTCAATCAAAACCACACGCTCAGCAAACCAAGGCCGTTGGCTGATTGCCGCGTTGCTTGGTCTGGCCGGCGTTGCTCTGGCCGGCCTGATGACCGATCAAGCGATGATCGCGATCATCTCAGTGATCGGTCTCACAGGACTTTCGTTGTGGCGTATGCTGGGCCCAAAAACGGCACCCGCCACAGGCAATGAGGACAACGCCCAAACCATTGCTGCTTTGGAAGCCAAGGCCGAGTCTTTGGCCAAAAAACTGGGTTTTCATCCCGCCTTGTTGAGTGAGAACGCCAGCCTGGTCTTTGCCGATGCTTATCGACAAGCCATGGCCGCCATGGATGGATTGCATGCCAGCGAACAAGCCATTGCCTACAATCAAAGCCGACTGAAACAAACACGAGACGAATTGAGTCAAAGCCTGGCTGGATTCGACCGTACGTTATCCAACATGGTGCTGGAAAGCACAGACACGGCAACACTCGAAGCGCTGCTCGAAGATTGGTTGAGCAAAGCAGAACGCGCTGAAGCCATAGCCAAAGAGCTCAAACAGCTGCAACACAGCCAAGCAGCGCTTTTGGATGAACTCAAACACAATCAGGCCAACATGGCCACCATCTATCGCTCAGCCAATCTCCCGATAGACGCCAAAGAGGCACTCAAAGCCCTTCTCTCCAAACGGAGCCTGTGGCAAGACATCGAAAGCAAACTGGCCACAGAGCAGGCGCTGCTGGATAATCGAATGATTCGCCTAGACGCTTTCCCTCACCTAGTGGTCTTGGTTGAGATTGGCGATCAAGTCACCATAGAAGAGGCTTTTAAAAAACACCAAAGCGCCAGCGATCGGCTTGAGCACCTGCAAGAAGAACACATTCGGTTGCAGCAAGCCATTGAGCTGGCGAGCACCGGAGACCGCTTAACCCAAGCCACCGGTCGGCTTGATCAAGCAATCGATGAACTCAACGCCAAACGAACACAAGCCATAGAGGCCCAAGCGGGGTTGTTTTGGCTGGACACCATCAACGAACAGACCCGAGAAGACAGTGGCGATCGCACCTTTGATCAAGCGCGCGCCCTGTTTTCAACCTTCACCCATCATCAATGGGTTTTGGAACTTGAAGACACCTTTGTTGCGCGAAGAACCAGTGACCAAGCACCCATCCCTCTGAGTCAATTATCTACCGCCACGCGCATGCAGCTTTTGCTGGCAGTCCGCATGGCCCGGGTGTTGAAAGCTGAGAGCGATCATCAGGCTCTGCCCGTCTTTATTGATGAGGCTTTGACCACCTCAGACCCAGAACGGGCGGCAGCGATCATTGATAATTTACAAACCATCGCCGCTGAGCAAGACCGCCAAATCATCTACTTGGCGGCCAGTGATTATGAACTGCAACTTTGGCGCCACCTCACCGACCAACACCCCACCCGCATCGAGCTTGGAAAGCCCCAGGCAAGTTCTGATCAGGTAGCGCTACCGCGCTTGAGCTTTGCGCCCAGTGCCGTGATACCGCCCCCCAATGGGCAATCCATGAGTGAGTATGCCAACACCCTTGGCATCGCACCCTTGTCCCGTTTTAACTCGATTGATGATCTGGATTTGTTTTATGTCTTGGCCGATGATTTGGATTTATTGCACGAATTGATGAGCGTGTGGCGCTTAACCACACTGGGGCCATTTGAACGCTGGTTGCAAACCCCACCAGCAAAAAGCCAGTTTGAACCATCCG
>JAGYMV010000006.1 GCA_018400355.1 Wenzhouxiangella sp. | reverse complement strand
TGACCAAGTTCAACAGTTGTTCCAGTCATTTGAAGAGAGCAACCAAGAACTCATTGATCGTCTGGCAGAGACCGATCAAGCAGCCATAACGGCCAGACGCGCTGACCGAATGGAGCGGCGCCTTAAGCGCTTCATGGGTCGGCTAAGCAATGAGCAGCGCACTCGCATTGAAGACTGGGCGAATGCCTATCAACCCATCGATGGCCATCAACTGGCCTATGCCCACCAATGGCAACAAGCGCTCGGCGAGGCCTTGAGTATCCGCGAAGAAGCACCTGAGTTATTTGCCGAGCAAATTGGCCAATTGCTCGACCCGGGGAGTGATTGGGACGACGGGTACAGATTGGCTGTTGAAGCCAACCAAGAATTGAGTTGGGCCATGCTGTCTGATGTGTTGGCATCATCCACCAACCGCCAAAGGCAACGGCTGAGTGGCAAACTGAAATCCTATGCCAGCGATTTTGAGGCCTTGAGTTGCCAAGACGAGATGCAGTTGGCCTCGACTGGGCGCCTGTAGGACAAAAAAAAGAGGCCCCTCACGGAGCCTCTTCTCTTAAGTCTGGATCAAATGTCCAGGAATTAAGCAGGCATTACGTTGGCTGCTTGAGGACCTTTTGGGCCATCCTGAATTTCAAATTCGACTTTTTGGCCTTCGGCGAGGGTTTTGAAACCACTGCCCTGAATGGCGCTGAAATGAACGAACACGTCTTTGCCACCATCGTCTTGACTGATGAATCCAAAACCTTTCGCTTCGTTAAACCACTTGACGGAACCTGTTGCCATGTTACTACTACCTTATAAAATGTAAAAATGAAATGCGTGCAGATTTTAGAAGAGGGGTTTGGGAGGTCTATCGTGTGTTCGAAGATTTACAACCTAAACTCGTATCGCCTTTAATCCACAGGCAGACCTAGTCTAGCTCATCAGTGAGGCAAATACCAGCGCCATGCAAACTCCCGAATATGACAAAAACATGACCAAATGGATGGCTCAGGCCATTGAACAGGCCGAGAAATCATGGGCCCAGGGCGGCATTCCCATCGGATCGGTGCTCGTGGATGACCAAGGGCAAGTTGTTGCCCGCGGCCACAATGAGCGCGTTCAGTCCAATGATCCGACCGCACACGCCGAGGTGATGTGCATTCGCCACGCCGGCCGGCGACGCGATTGGCACACCCTGACTTTGGTCTCCACACTGAGCCCTTGTCCCATGTGCTCGGGCACCGCCATTTTGTTCAAGATCCCACGGGTGGTGATTGGTGAAAACACCACATTTGTGGGTGCCGAGGACTGGATGCGACAAGAAGGCATTGCGTTGACCATTCTTAACGATCCACGGTGTATCGAGCTCATGACCCGCATGCAACGTGAAAAACCCGATCTTTGGGCAGAAGACATCGGCGAGTAGAGTGCCCGAAGCTCAGTCTTCAACAAAGGCTTGGGCCAGCTCAGACTCTATACGCCTCAATTGTTCGGCCTCATCTAGGCGCTTGTTCATCAGCGCTTGTGGCAAGGCTTGGGCTGACCATCGGTCTTTGGCGGGAATAGACAACGGCGCTTGAGTGGCATGGCCCCGTTGTCTCAGAGCCACCAACAGCTCCATCTGGCGCCAAGTCAACAAACGCAATGTGGGCTGATCAACGACCAATCGCACCTGGCCCCGAACGCGATCGGCCACCCCCACACCAAACTGACGCACCGCACTGATGCCCGCGCCCGTTGCCGCACCCAGCAAGGTGCCGGTACCCAAAGACAGCCCGCCGGTGGCCACATCAAAGGCCGCTCCGATGCCCGCTCCCGTCCCGATGTAGCGGCCCGCGCGGATACCATACGCCTTCAAGGTGGCCGGATCGAACAGGTCATCGGTCCAACGGCCCGCCGACAGATTCAGTGGCTCTTCTGTATAGTCCTCCGGACCAAAGCGGTAGAGATCCAACAGCACATCAACGGCCACTTGTTCGCGCAGGCGGACTTGGTCTTGTAGTGCCTTCAATGCCCCATCCATCGGCTCATCCCGCTCAATGACCCATTGAATGGCGGCCACATCGACCAACAATTGTCCAATAGCAGACACCCCCGCCAACAATCGGTCGGCCTCTTCTCGTTCGCGCTTGCCAAGCCACACATCAACCGTTGGCACAAAGGCATCTGACAGGCTTCGCATTTGTTCAAACAAACGCCGCTCGGTCACCGGGTTTCGGACCATGGCATCGAAAGCGATCACATGGTGCTGCCCCAATTCGGCCAATGCTTTTTTCCATTGCGCTTCTTGGCTGTGCGCACTGGCCACAAAGTTCAAAACCACCACAATGGGGCGGCCACACAAGCCCAAAATGCTGAGCTCATCGCGGTATTTTTCCAACACAGGCTCTCTGGCATCACACACATACAGCGCGATGTCGCTACCCAAGACCAAACCAAGCACTTGGCTTTCTTGGTCAAAGCGTGCACAGGCATCGGCATCATCCAACAAAGTCTGAACCCTGGCTGGGCCTCGGTGGCGCTGGGTGCCTGCATGGGTCTCTAGCCAGTCAAATAAGGCCGGCGCATTCTCAAGGCCGGGCGAATCATAGAGTGTCATCACCGCTTGGCCATCGACATAGAGGGGCTCGCCACTGACTGTGGTCGTGGTCCCAGCCCGATCATCTACCCGCCCGAATTGCGCTTGATGCAACAGCGTACGAACCAACGAGGTCTTGCCTGTGTTGGTGTGCCCGACAATGGCCAAATGCAGGTGCGGGTGATTCATGACCAGCCCTTCACCGTGGTTTGGGCCTCTTGTGGCGATTGAATCTGTCCGCCTGTCTGCTGGGCCAATCGATGCCAGTCGGCCAATCGGGCAGCAGGCGCCACACCCCAATCTTCCAAACCATCGATGTCGGCCAAAGCAATGATCAACCCACCGCCAGCCGCATCGGCCAATTGGTTGATCAGATCAATCAACCCACGATCGGGCGTCCGACGCGCGGTGCATTGCACCACCAAAAACCTGGCTGATTTTTTTCGGGCAGACAACGCACCCAAGACCCGCTCTCGATCAGCACGGGTCTCGATCACCCCCAAATCAGTGACCTCATGGAGTCCAAACAGCGGATCCCCCCGTTCCTGAGGTCCGACTTCCACTGCGACTGTGATCACCCCTGATGATTCTTGATCAGCCACTCTGAGAGCGCGCGCGCTCGGCTCATTGAATGCCTCATCTTCTACGCTCACGGGCTTGGGCGGCATCAAGAGCCCAGACAAGCGCAAATACCCAGGCTGTTTGAGATCAAGACCCAAACGATGAAACCCAGACCAGGCAAAAAAAGCACTGAACACAAAAGCCATCAAACGGGGTAGGAGGCCATAGACCAAGACCAGGGCAAGCAGAAACTGAGCCCAAGGCGCACGGACCAACTCAGGCGCGACACCCAAGCGCCCAGCCTCCAACCAACTGGTGTCTTGATTGGATATCAAGCCAAGGCTCTCGGGCAAATAGGCCAACAGGGTCAACAGCTTCAGCGCATGGGCATCTGATAACAAAGTGGTTCCCCAGCCCAGGTCATACTGAGACACGGTCAATAGAACCGTTAGCACGCACAGGGCACTGAACAGATACACCAACCAAAACGCATGGCTGATCGAGCCCAGCAGCCAACGACCGGCGGGTGTCAGCAAAAGGCCCGTCACCGCGGCCAACGTGGCCTCCGGTCTGGGCCCAGTTAAGACAAGGGGTCCCAAGCGATGGAAGATGGAACGGCTCACCGCGGTCAAGAGGGTGTGTTTGCTGGGTTGGCGCCAGACCACCAAACCGATCAACCAAAGCAACAAAAAGGCCGTTGGCGGCCCCAAAAGACTGGCGACCACGGCCAAGATTTCGATTTCACGCTGGTCAATGGCCAGGCGCACCGCACCAATCGCTGCGAGGACTGCGATCAGTCCAAGGGCCACACAAAACCAAACAAACAGTGTTTTCAAATGCCCCAAATCGGCTAAGACCGCTTGTGCGCCGGGCAATGCTTTTGCCCGTTGAACAATGCGCTGCCCCAAGCCTTGCCCCTGCTCTCTGGCCACTGCATTGGCGCTGGCATCGTCTTTGAAACGACCCTGTGCTTGCTCGGTGTGCCGGACCTGCTCCGCCAAGAGCCACTCGGTCACGCGGATTGAATTGGTCATAGCGACATCATACCGCTCCTAAGCCCATCGAATAATCCCCCGATGTGAAAGTTTGATCTCGGTCAATTCCCTTGAAAACAGAACAATCAATAATCACCCCACAAACATCCATCCCTATATTTCGTCGGAAAATATTATGAATCAAAGTGCAACTTACAACGACCGAGTGGTGCGCCAGTTTGCTGTCATGACCGTGGTCTGGGGCATCGTCGGCATGCTGGTGGGCGTTTGGATCGCCGCACAGCTGATTTGGCCCAGCATGAGCATGGACATTCCGTGGCTGAGCTACGGCCGTTTGAGGCCTTTGCATACCAATGCAGTGATTTTTGCTTTTGGCGGATCGGCGTTGTTTGCCACCAGTTACTACGCTGTCCAGCGAACCTGCCACGCACGCTTGTTTGCCGATAAATTGGCTGCCTTTACATTCTGGGGCTGGCAAACCGTCATTGTTGGCGCCGCCATCACCCTGCCCATGGGCTTGACCATGGGCCGTGAGTACGCTGAGTTGATTTGGCCTCTGGCCATCTTGGTGGCGTTGGTCTGGGTCGCTTATGCCATTGTCTTTTTTGGCACCATTGTTCAGCGCAAGGTCAAACACATTTATGTGGCCAACTGGTTCTTCGGCGCCTTCATATTGACGGTCGCGGTGCTCCATATCGTCAACAATTTGGCCATTCCAACCAGCCTCACGCATTCTTACCCAATCTACTCTGGGACAGTGGATGCCATGGTTCAGTGGTGGTATGGCCACAACGCCGTGGGCTTTTTCCTCACCGCTGGGTTTTTGGGGATGATGTATTACTTTGTGCCCAAGCAAGCCGGACGGCCAGTGTATTCCTACCGCTTGTCGATTGTGCACTTTTGGTCTTTGATTGCGATTTACATGTGGGCAGGCCCCCACCATTTGCACTACACCGCGCTACCCGATTGGGTGCAAAGTTTGGGGATGGTGTTTTCTTTGATTCTTTTGGCCCCGAGCTGGGGTGGGATGATCAACGGCATCATGACCCTATCTGGCGCGTGGCATAAGCTGCGTACCGACCCCATCTTACGTTTCATGATTGTGGCTTTGTCGTTCTATGGCATGTCGACCTTTGAAGGGCCAATGATGTCGATTAAAACGGTCAACGCCTTGTCACACTACACCGATTGGACCATTGGGCATGTGCACTCAGGTGCTTTGGGCTGGGTTGCGATGATCTCCATTGGTTCGCTCTACACCCTATTCCCCAGAATTTTGGGGTTAAAAGAGATGTATTCCACGCGCCTGATTGAGTGGCACTTTTGGACATCCACCATCGGCACTGTGCTCTACATCGTGGCCATGTGGATCGCTGGGGTCATGCAAGGCCTGATGTGGCGGACATTCAATGATGACGGCACCTTGACCTACACCTTCATTGAAGTGCTGAAACTCACTGAACCCTACTATTTGTTGCGCTTGTTGGGTGGAATGATCTTCCTCAGCGGTATGTTCATCATGGCCTATAACCTCTATCGCACATGGCAAACCGCACCGAGCAAGTTACAAGCGGTGCCTGTCATTCAGCCAGCACACGCTTAAAACGGAGCACACGATCATGCATGAAAAGATTGAAAAAAACATTGGTGTGATGGCTGTTCTCATTGTGCTTGCTATCAGCATCGGCGGATTGGTAGAAATTGTGCCTTTGATGTTTAAAGGAGCAGTGGTTGATCCCGCCCCAGGCGTTCAGGTCTACAGCCCCTTGCGACTGGCGGGTCGTGACATCTATGTCAAAGAAGGCTGCTATGGGTGCCACAGCCAACAAATCAGGCCATTTAGATCTGAGACCGAACGCTATGGGCACTACTCAGTGGCCGGTGAATTTGTATACGACCGCCCCTTTCAATGGGGCTCAAAGCGCACTGGCCCAGACTTGGCTCGCGTGGGTGGACGCTATAGCGATGATTGGCACTACCTGCATATGGTTGACCCACGCGCTGTCGTCCCCGATTCGAATATGCCGGCCTACCCTTGGCTCGCTGAGCGCATGGTCAACGCGACCCAGCTACAAAAAAACATGCGTGCTTTACAGCGCATTGGCGACCCATATGACGACGCGGTGATTGAGGGTGTGCCTGAGGCAGTGGCTGGCAAAACCGAACTGGATGCGCTGGTGGCGTACTTACAGGGTTTGGGCACCGAGTGGACGGGCCAAAATCCATCTGCCACAGCGGCTGGGGGTGGGCAATGACCAGCGGTATCGTCACGGCTTTTGCCATGCTGGCATTCATCGGCATCACCATCTGGGTGTTTGTATTAAAACGCAAAGAAGACTTTGATGAACAAGCTCATCTTCCATTGGATGATGAATTACCACATTCAAAAGAGTCTACAGAGACCAAGGAGACATCATCATGAGCGCATTCTGGCATTGGTATGTGGCAGCGCTTACGTTGGTATTTATTGCCATCATGGTCTGGTTGTTCATCTCAACAGGCAAAGCCAAAGTGTCCACTGGCCAAAATGAGGCGGGTGAGGAAACAACCGGGCATGTCTGGGACGAAGATCTTGCTGAGCTCAATAACCCCATGCCGCGTTGGTGGTTGTGGCTGTTTTATATCTCAGTCATTTTCGCTCTGGCTTATTTGGTCCTCTATCCGGGCCTTGGCCGCTTTGATGGCACACTCGGCTGGAGCTCTTCGGAGCAATACGAACAAGAAATGGTCGTGGCCAACGAAAGTTTTGAGACACGCTTTCAAGCGCTAGCCAATGAACCATTGGAAACCCTAGCAAGCAACGAAGAAGCCATTCGTGTGGGGCGGAATTTGTTCGCCCACAATTGCTCGACCTGTCATGGCTCGGATGCCAGGGGCGCGAAAGGGTATCCAAACTTGACCGATAATCACTGGATCTGGGGGGATTCAACCGACCAAATCTGGCACAGCATCTATTTGGGCAGGCAAGCAGCCATGCCCGGTTTTGGGGCCGCTTTGAGCGATCAGGATGTCACTCGCGTTGCCACCTATGTACAACAACTCGCCGGGCTTGATGTCGACCAAACCATGGCTGCTGCAGGGAAAAAGCAATACGACATGATCTGCTCCGCTTGTCACGGCCCACAAGGGTTGGGCAATCCCATGCTGGGCGCGCCCAACCTGACAGCTGGTGTCTACACCTATGGTGGCAGCTTAGATGAGATCCGACACACAATCCGCGAAGGCAGAAATGGGGTGATGCCAGCCCAAAAAGACCTCCTAGGGGAGACACGCACCAAGCTGGTGACTGCTTATATTTTGAGCCTGCGGCCCAAGCTGGACACCGACGAGGCATTGTCTCGTGAGTGATCCAGACAACCCACGCTCGATGACGCATCGCTTGGGGGCCATTTTATGGCCCTCATTTTTCTCTGCGGCTGTCTCCACAGTGGTATTTTTTATTTTTGTGGACCCCTTGGTTTTGCGCGACATCACTTTCCCCGAATTTGAGATTTCAAGACACGGCGGATACACCATCGCATTTTTTATGTTTTGGTTGGCGACTGCTTCTGCCAGTGCATTCACCTGGCTCTTGCTTCGGCCCATCCATCGCTTTCAGGTTAAGAGGCAGAGCAAGTAACCATGTCTCAGTCAGCCGAATCCATCCCACTCTATGTCAAACAACCCAAAGTGTATCCACGCGAGGTGGCGGGTCGCTTTTCTCGCCTCCGCATCACCGCGGCTTGGGTTTTGCTGGGACTTTTTTATGTTCTGCCTTGGATCAATTTTCAAGGGCAGCAAATTGTTCTATTTGATCTTCCAGCCAGGCAGTTCCATTTCTTTGGTCTCACTCTATGGCCTCAAGATCTATTCATCTTGTCGCTGTTGTTGGCTATGGCCGCACTCACCTTGTTCTTTTTCACAGCTCTAGCTGGGCGCTTGTGGTGCGGCTATGCCTGCCCGCAAACGGTATGGACCGAGGTGTTTTTGTGGATGGAGCGGGTGACCGAAGGGACCCGAAACCAACGCATCAAGCTCGATAACGCGCCATGGAGTTTTAACAAGCTGGGCAAGAAATCAGCCAAACAGTTTTTGTGGATCACCTTTGCCTTATGGACAGGCTTAACCTTTGTTGGATTCTTTGTGCCAATCAGAGATTTGGGCACGCGCATACCCAGCTTTGACTTGGGCGGCTGGGAGATTTTTTGGCTGCTGTTTTATGCCTTCGCGACCTACGGCAATGCAGGTTATCTGCGTGAACAAGTTTGTAAGTACATGTGTCCATATGCGCGCTTCCAATCGGCCATGTTCGATGACAATAGCCTGGTGATTTCCTATGATGTCGGGCGCGGCGAGCCTCGAGGTGGGCGAAAGCGCGACGCAGATTATCAAGCACTCGGGCTGGGGGACTGCATCGACTGTAAGGCTTGTGTACAAGTTTGCCCCACTGGTATTGATATTCGAGATGGGCTTCAGATTGAATGCATCGCCTGTGCAGCATGCATAGACGTGTGCGACGAGATCATGGATAAGATGGACTATCCCAGAGGGCTGATTCGCTACACCACCGAAAATGCCATGGCGGGGAAACCGACACGCATTCTAAGACCTAGGTTATTTATTTATATCGCAGCACTTTTGGCGCTGGCTACTTTGATTGGGTTTATTCTCACTGGACGCGATCCGCTGATTGCAGATGTACTGCGGGACCGCTCTGCCCTCTACCGTGTCACAGACAATCAAATTGAAAATTCCTATAGCCTAAAACTCACCAATCGAGATCAAACCTCGGCTTTTGTGACGATTGATGTCCAAGGCTTTGATGCGTTAGCGGTCATAGAACCCACGGATGTCATTGAAGTCCCTGCTGGTGAAACCATTGATCTGGCCTTAACGCTGTCCATGCCAATTCAAGACACCACTGCCGGCATGCATGACATTGACATCATTGCTCTGACCGAAGCGAGGAAATCCTCAACCGTGGTCAACACGCGGTTTTATGTCCCCCCTAATTTGGATTGAAGACGATGCAAACATCCGCAAATGATTTTCCTTGGTACAAAGAACTTTGGGTGTGGTTTTTTCTTGGCATCCTTGGTTTGGGCATCATCGCTGGCAGCACCATGTTTGTGATTGGCATGTCCAATCCACCAGAAATGGTGGTGGGCGACTATGCGCGGTTTGCACGCGGGCTTGTCGACACCAATCAACGCGCCAGTCGAGCACAAACACTTGGATTAGAGGGACAGTTGATCATCGATGCAAAAAGCATCGAGGTTGAATTAAAGCATGCCGATGGTGAGCCTTTGCCACATGCTTTGCTCATTTTGTTTCAGCACCCCGCCACCGCCGATCAAGACCTGACCGTGCGCCTCGAAAAGATCGGCGATACAAGCTATCGGGGTATGGCCTCTGGGCCCATTCACCCTCGATCACGGGCCATCGTCTCTGACCTGGCACAAACCTGGTGGTTGTCGACGCCAGAACACGGACAACTGGACTTGGGAACCTTGGCCCTGTTCCCTCATAGGTTATGAGCCATCGATGTTCTGAGGCCTGTTGGCATTGTGGGGAAGCGATTCCCCGACATGTCAACATCACAGCAACCATCCAAGGCGTTGAGCGGCCCATGTGTTGCCATGGCTGTCAAATGGTGGCCTCTTTGATCAATGAATCGGGCTTGGATCGGTACTATGACTTTCGTGATGCCCTACCAAAAAAACCAGTTCAGAAACAGCCTTGCGCCACTGATTACTCAGCTTGGGACCGAGACAGGGTTTTAAAACACCACACCAAAACAGACTGCGATGGCCTATCCAGCATTCATCTGGTGTTAGAAAATGTCCACTGCTCAGCCTGTGCCTGGCTGATCCAGCGTTTCCTTAAAGAACTGGCGGGCATTGTGGATGTGGCCGTGGATACCAGCGATGGTCGAGTTTTGATTCGCTGGGATCAAACAAAGACTGCTTTAAGCACCATCGCGCACCGCCTCGCTCAGATCGGCTATCTGCCTCACCTCGATTCTCCCGATGCCAGCTCAAGTCGCAATCAGACCGAACGGCGTCAGATGCTCAAGTATTTGGTGGTCTCGGGCCTTGGAATGATGCAGGTGATGAGCTATGCACTGGCAGGCTACATTGGCGCCTTTCAAGGCATTGATGAACAGAGCGCTCGATTTTTCCAGCTGGTGAGCATGATGGTGGCCGTGCCTGTGGCCTTATACGCCGGCCAGTCATTCTACAAGTCTGCGTGGACAACACTAAAGCATGGTCGACTTGGGATGGATGTGCCTGTTTCACTGGCCATCTTAATTGCACTCACGGCCAGCATTCTCATCACATTTTTTGGCTCAGGTGAAACCTACTTTGACTCTGTCGTGATGTTTATTTTTTTCTTATTGCTGGGCCGCTATGCCGTCATGGTGGCTCGACAAGACGCCGGTCAACTCCACTCCGCTCTAGCCAGATCCCTTCCAAGCCAAGTCTCACGCCTCACAGACCATGGTCTGGAAAAAGTAGGCTTGGTCGAACTGGAACCAGGCAACCAAATTCAATTGGGGTTGGGCGAAACCTTACCCGCCGATGGGGTAGTGACTGCGGGAACAGCGCACCTCGATGAGTCCTTGCTTTCTGGGGAAGCCAAGCCTTGTGAGCGTCGTGTGGGTGATGCTGTCTTAGCCGGCACCCAAGTCATCGGCGGGCATGTGGTGATCGAGATCACAAAGACTGGACAACACACGGCCCTGGCCGATGTCATCCGACTGCTAGACCAAGCCAGACACTTTAGACCGCAAAGCGCAAAAATGGCCGATCAAATCGCCGGTTGGTTCATTGGCTTTGTGTTGCTGGGTGCCCTGATGGCTGGCTTGGTTTGGTGGTCGATTGACCCGACAAAGACGTTGCCCATCATGCTGTCGATTCTGGTGGTCTCTTGCCCATGTGCCTTGGCTCTTGGCACCCCAGTGGCCTTGGCATCGGGCGCACGAGGCTTTGCCAAAATGGGTTTGTTGATCAACACACCCGATGCCTTAGAAACCTTGCCCAAAATAACCCACGTGGTGTTCGACAAAACCGGCACCCTCACAGAATCGACAATGGCAGTAACCAAAAGTCTTGATGTCCATGGACAGATGTTGGCTGATACCAACCCTCTGACCTTAGCTGCCCGTCTCGAACGCATCAGCCAGCACCCCATTGCCAGTGCATTTTCGGGTTTTGATGATGGCGGGCCGGTTACCCAAGCAAAAGAGGTGGTCAACCAAGGCGTGAGTGGCATCATCGATGGTGCGACGTATGTATTGGGCAAACCGGCTTTTGTTGCTGAGACCTTGGGCCAAGCGGTCACGGCACCCGATGCGGGGACGTGGGTGGCATTGGCCAATGAACAACGGATCTTGGGCTGGTTTTTACTCGATAACCCACTTCGACATGGGGCCCAAAAATTGATCACTGCACTCAAAGCACGTGGGCATGAAATTTGGTTGGCCTCAGGTGATCAATCAAGCAGCGTACAGGCCGTCGCTCGACAACTTGGCATCGATCATGTCAAAGCCAACTGCTCACCCGACGACAAACTTCAATTGATGCAGCACCTGCAAGATGAAGGCGCTTGTGTGGTGATGATCGGCGATGGCATCAATGATGCGCCCATCTTGGCCCGTGCAAATGTCTCCATGAGTCTCGCGGAAGGCGCAGACATCGCTCGCACCCAGGCAAATATTGTCATGACAGGGCAAAGCCTTGAAAACATTCATGGGGCATTCCGACTGGCGCCAAAAGTCCGTCAAGTCATTCAACAAAATCTCACTTGGGCGATTGCTTATAACCTAATGGCTTTCCCCTTGGCTGCCTTTGGGTGGGTGCCGCCTTGGGCTGCCGCCATTGGCATGTCAGCCTCCAGTCTTTTGGTGGTTTTAAATGGAAGGCGAGCCGGGTCTGGATTCAGTCTTTCGCGGGCCTCAACTCAGAACAAAACCAATCAACCTTTTGAACCGATCAGATCTGATGAGACCTTATCAATCCATGAGCTGACAGACATCACAACCACACCCGCGCCATGAACATCATCTATGTCCTAATACCCCTGTCGATTGTATTGATGGTTCTGGCGCTGGTCTTTTTCTTCTGGGCCGTCAAGAATGGCCAATTCGATGATCTGGATACACCCGCATTGGATGTTCTAGACGATGATCAAGAGCCAACCGAGCCAAAAGATGGGCCCTCCCCAACGCGGGATGATGCACCTTGAATCCTGAAACAGCCCTGATGACTGGTTTGATTGCTGGATTTTTTGGCTCGGTCCATTGTGTGGGCATGTGCGGTGGCATTGCAGGCATGTTGCATGCCCAAGTGCCTGCTGGCCGAGGCTGGCTTGCTTTGGGATTTCATGGGGGGCGAATCTCAAGTTATTTGTTGATCGCTTTGGTCGCCACTTTAATTGGCATGCTGCCTGGCCAATGGCTCCCCGATCAGGCACCGATTATCATGCGTGGCTTTTTGGGGGCACTGATTGTTTTTATGGCTGCTTTTATTGCGCTGCCTGGTCGCTTCAGAGACCGCATCGGCGAAGCACTCTCGCCATTCACCCAGCGTTTGATGCCACTATTCAAGCATTTTTTACCCGTTCAAACTCTAGACCAAGCGACGGGGCTTGGTCTGTTGTGGGGGCTTTTGCCTTGTGGTTTGTTGTACACCATCATCGCCAGCGCGGTGTTACTGGCAGATCCACTGGCCACTGTGTTCATGGTGCTGGCCTTTGGCTTGGGCACCACCCCTGCCCTGTTGGGGACAGGCCTGATGGCTTTACGCGTCCGATCATTAACCAATCGCCGAGACCTTAGGTGGTTGGCGGCCGGCATTCTGGCTCTGGCTGGTCTGTTGGTGGCTTTGGGACCGATCTTGATACATGTCGTTGACCACCCATTGATTCACTTCTTAGCAGACTGCGTGGCACCGAGGTCATGAGAAGAATTGACCTCCATCAAATCCCTTCGATCAGCGAAAGACTAGGCTTTACTTCATGAATCGATGGCGCCAACACTCTCTCGATCTTGCTAATGCGCCGGTCCTCAGGCCCGAGGCCCAAACCCTTTCTTTGAGCCAACGGGTGGGCCAGATGCATCCAGTTGAGAATGATCAAGCTTTCATCCGTGCACTCGATGAAACCAATCGACTACCCATCCCCAATGATTTGGCGCTTTCTATACATCTGCCCAATGAAAAATCGAGCGGATGTGCGCCGCAAAAGTGGGGCGCCCCTTTAAGTGAGCAAATCAGGCGGTTGTCCTCTCGGTTCGATCAAGACCGCCAAGTTCATGAATTGCACATCCACATTGATCAAATCAGACCCATCGCCACACTGATTCAATACCTCATCGGCCAAGTGGAGTCTCATTTTGTCGTGGCTGATGACGCATTACTCAGCTTGTTCGTTCCAGTTGGGGTGAGCATGGGTCATGTGCTCATTCAAGACACGGCTTTTAATCATGTTCATTTGGATTATTTTTTTGAAAAGCCAGATGATCTGGAAAGATCCCTGCCCCAGCGGTTGAGCCCTCATTCGAAGCACACCACCATCGGCATCACGCTGAAGGCTGAGATTGAAGAAGCGCTAGCCGATGCGCCCATGGATTCTTGGCTGACCCCACTGATAAATCAACATCCTGATCGTCTCTTATTTGAATCTTTTGAACCACGATCGGAAGGCTACCAAAACCTTCTCTATACTCGACCCGATGCCTCTGTTGGGCTCAAACAACTCAAAGAAAATGGCTACCAAGCCATTGGCAGCGGGGCCTTTGTTCGACCCAACTGCCCTCTAGCAAAAGCCTATCAGAAGAAATGCTTGGGCCTTGGTTTGAGTGGTTACCTCACCCGAGCCTCACTCGATCAGTTGGGCATTGGTCCAGATGCCATGAGTTGGGTGGGCGACTATGTGGCCTCAAACCACAGTGCTCACGAACTCTATGCGCGCATGCTTGAGAAAGGCCATGCGCCCATCGCTCATGGCTTAGCCCTACAACCCAAGGATGTGGTGAACCAAGCAGTGATCGACGCCCTGATTTGTGATCATGCACTGTCGATCGATCAGATCCAGAGGCGCTTTCTTGTCTGCTTTAGAAAATATTTTCCCAAGGCATGCCTTGCTCTGCAAGAAAGTATTGATAACGGCTTTTTACACTGGCATGGTCGCCATCTTGAAGTCACTGATTTGGGCCTGGCTTACCTTCCAGCCATTGTTTCTCCATGGGCCGAACCTGCGGGTTTGATTGATGCCTCTGGCCCGAAGGTTGTGCATATCAATTAACCTCCATCCGATTCACCTTGCTATACTTAGTTGAGGAAACATGAATATATAGGGCAGAAAGTGTCTTCTGAATGTAAATTTTCGGGATCAGTGGCGTCACTCGATCAAGGCGCTAAAGCCTGTGAAGATTGCAGCCTGTTCAGCTTATGCTTCACCCATGAGCTACCCAGCGATGAATTGGGCACCTTGGAATCTGCCACCAAGCAAGACCAAGCCGTCTCGCGCAACGAACATCTTTTTTATGCAGGCCAGCGGATGAAAAGTGTCCGCGTGGTTCGCTCGGGTTCCATCAAGTCCTATCAAATTTCTCCCGATGGCGAAGAGGTGGTCTCTGGGTTTTTCCTCCCTGGCGAGGTCATCGGCTTGGATGCGCTCTCTTCAGAAACGCACCCAAGTTTTGCAGTCGCCATGGAAGACAGTAAAACCTGTGATATTCCGATGAGTCATTTCTTGGAGATGCTCAAAGACAGCCCGAAGCTCAATGAAGTGATGATCAAGCTACTCTCAGAAGAAATGGCAGAGGCAAGAGAGTTGTTGTTGGTGGTCGGGCGCCTTGATGCCAAAACACGGGTGGCGCTCTTTTTGTTAAGTCTCTCTCGGCGCCTTGCGCGGCGACGACAAGACCCAGATCAGTTTAGGCTCACCATGGACCGTCGAGACATTGCCAATTACTTGGGCATCACCATCGAAACGGTCTCGCGGACGCTATCTGCATTGCAGCGGAGCGGCACCATTGAGGTGCATGGCAAGAACATTCGCATCTGTGATCGCCGGGCACTCGAAAAAATCGCGATGCCCGGCCATCAAGCACCTATTCAGATGGAAGCCGCGTCGTCCCAATCAGTGGGCTAAAAAACAGGGCGTTGGCAAACAACCGCTCACTGCCCAACCAGTATCCCCGGAACAAGTAATCATCGGCCATACGCACCACCACGCCACGACCATGGCGTGTGGCCACCAATGCCGGCGTCCCTGCCAAAGCCTCTTGGTTGTTGTCGCCCATGTAGCCTGAACGCAACACGGGGTCTTGATAGACAGCCGCGCGGGTGTAATGGTTTTTGTCTTGTTTGAGGACGTGCGCTCCCCGTCTAAACACGGTCAAATCGGAGTCTTTGTAACCAAAGCCCAATGGGTGGGTGATATCCAAATCAATGGCCAAGGCACTGCCACCGATAACTTCACGCGCAAAATCCAGTGAATGGTCTTCATAGGGGCGTCGGTCGGCCTCTGTGGCCTCATCGGTCTCATCTTCTTTGGCCCACGCCCAACCCAAGTCCAATCCCTCAACCCAAGAGACGGCTCGCCGTGTCGCCAATAACGCGCCACCCGACCGAACAAAACCGGCCATGTCGTTGGCAAATGAGTCCGGCAAACGCTGATAGGCGCCTTCAGGCAAAATCACATGGGTGTAATCAGACCAATCCACACGCCCCACTTGGCTGGTATCGATTTTGGCAATGGGCTGGCCGAGATAGCGGTCAAACCAATGCCAAATGTAACCTGCGTTATAGACATTGACGCCCTCACCCACCACCATGGCCACCCGCATCTGCTCAAGAACGGGTGCAGAAGGCGAACCCACGTCCGGACCAGACGAAACCAACCCTGAGTCCATGGAAAGAATCTCGATGGAATGGCCTGCAGCAAACTCAGTCAATACAGAAGCCACAGCCGGTAAATGATCGGGTTGTATGCCGGGATGGACAATCAATGACCCTCTAACCAAAGGCCTGTCTTGGGACGCAATGGTCATGGGCTTGGTGGCCACCTGCACGCGATAACCCTTGGCATTGAGCTCAGCCAAAGCGGCAGCGGCATAGTATTGGTCCCACGGAATAACCCATGCCACAGCCTCTGGATTGGGCGCGCTCGATTGAGACTCAGGCGGTGTTGCAAGTGCTGGTCCGCGTGCTGGAAGCCGACGAACCGAGGCATGTGGCACGTCATACGACATGCCCAAAGGCCACGTAGAGACATCATAAAAAGTCTCCATGGTGAGCTCTGTGACCGGCTCAAACAAAGACTGGATCAAACGGTATTGGTCTTGGTTGTTCGGAATGACCCAACTTGATTCGGCGGGGTAATCGACCCCATCTATTTGTACAGACTCTTGTGCTGGATAAATCTCAATTTGGTGCTGCAACAAACGGTCAATCAAAATGGCCGCTTTGGCGGGATCACCCCCATCAGAGAAAACCCAACCAGCCTCTCGATTGTCGCCAGCCGCTTCTCTCGCGCCCTCAAAGAATCGACGCTGATAGCCAATTAAAGCATCGGCATTGGCCGCAGTGGCTCTGAGTGATGACAAACTGGTTCTCACCTGATTGGCCACTGCTTGGGTGAAGGTGCGGTCACCGTAATGGCTTTCTTGAATGTGACCTCGAGAAGAACCCTGCTCAAACAAAATGCCCACACCGCCGGTCATGTCCGGATACGTGGAGCCTTTGCCGACATAATAGTCATCAAATGATTCTCTGGTGTAGTACGGCTCTTGGGCTGCATCGAGTGCTTCAGCGTGGAACTTGGCGATCTCTCCGGTCAGTTCAAAAACCTCAGAAGGGGTGATGGGGTTGTTTCTCTCAGGCACACCGGGTTGGAAGAAGTAGGTGCTGTTTCTTCCCATCTCATGAAAATCGGTCACCACATGCGGTTGCCACGCGTAGTACTGCGCCATGCGCGCACGCGACTCTGGGTGAACCAATGGCATCCAATCGCGGTTGAGATCAAACCAGTAATAATTGGTTCGACCATTGGGCCAAATCTCATTGTGCTCACGGTCGTTGGGGTCTTTGGAAGGCTGTTGCCCGCGGTGCATGTTGACCCAATGAGCGAAACGGTCGTGCCCATCTGGGTTTAAAACAGGCTCCATCACAATGACCATGTCTTCTAACCATTGGGTCACTTGGCTGTCTTCTGATGCCGCCAAATACCAAGCCGTTTGTACAGCGGCTGAGGCCGCTGAGGCTTCATTGCCATGAACGGAATACCCCATCCAGGCCACCACTGGCCCTTGGCCGTCTCTGGCATTGTCGCGACGGGCAGCTTGAATGGCATCGACATCGCTACCCGGCTGAGCAAAAGTCACCACCATCAGGGGGCGACGATCGTGTGTGTGTCCTGTGATCTCAACACTGACTCGATCAGAGACGGTGTCTAGATACTCAAAGTAAGACACGATTTCATCGTGGCGCGGATGATATTCTCCAACCGAAAAGCCCCAGAAAGCTTCGGGCGACTGGATTTGTTCGTTGCGTTCAAACCCATTGGGCAATCCCACTTCATCGATTTGGGCGGCCGCCATCCATGGGAAGATTAAGCCAAAGGTTACAAGACAAACCAAGATCCATCGTTTAGTCATCACAAGCGCTCACAAGTTAAAACAGTCTTGCTAGGATAAACCACAGCCAACCCCAATTGCGAGGACCTCATGAATCTGACTTCCAATGACCTGGTTGACCAACAACCCATTGACCCAAAACACGCTTTTGCCCGCCCAGCAGACGATGAGCCCTGTCTGT
>JAGYMV010000059.1 GCA_018400355.1 Wenzhouxiangella sp. | reverse complement strand
GTGCGCTTGCTCAACGGCCAGCGGTGCGTGGGAAAGCGTGACGGTGGGTAATGCGACAGGGATTGGCATGGGGCATAGTTTAGCGTGATTGGCTGGCATCATTCGGGGTTTGGGGATATTCTCTGAGGGGTGAGAAATCGATTCAACATGTACTGCGTGTTGCCCACCCTTATTGGGCTGGCGTTGTTTGTGTCGCCTCCCATATGGAGCAGCCAGGACATCGATTCAGACCATCCCAGGCTCCTTGAGGCCATCAGTCTGGCCGAAGGGCAGGACTATGAGCGTGCATTGGAACGGGTCGAATTGGCGCGTTTAGAGGGTGCGGATTCAAGCTCGGCCGCCGCCATCGAGCGCCGAATTGCTGAGCTAAAAGCAGACCAAGTGGCGATAAAGAACAAACAGATCAAAGAGGCGATTGAGAACCAAGCGCCTCTCCAAGCACGCGAGATCTTGGTGCAATTGGTGGCCCTAGGCATTGCCCAAGATCAGGTGGTGGCCTACCGAAAAGCCATCGACAACCTCGAGCGCTATGGTGCCTATGCACCCGGCCAGGTGATCACTGATCCTTTGTTGGCCGCCGATCACTCAGGGCCTGAGTTGGTGGTGATTCCTGAAGGGCAGTTTATGATGGGTTCTTCTACCAATGAGTCGGGGCGAGCTGACCACGAGGGGCCGAGGCATCGCGTGGTAATCATAGGTGGCTTTGCCCTGGGGCGGTTTGAGGTCACTGTCGAAGAGTTTGCTTTGTTTGTGGAAGACACGGGTCATCGGACCGATGCGGAACGCACAGGTCGCGGGAAAGTCTACGACCCAAGAACCCGCCGTATTACCGACCAACCTGGGGTGAACTGGCGCTTGGACTATCAAGGAAAAAGAGCAAACCAAGACGCACCCGTGATTCATGTGTCCTGGCGCGATGCCCACGCTTATATCGATTGGCTCTCAAAAAAGACCAATCAATCCTATCGCCTGCCATCAGAAGCCGAGTTCGAGTATGCCTTGAGGGCGGGGAGTCAATGGGCCTATCCATGGGGAGCTGAGATGCCAAGCGAAGTCGTCGAGAACTTGGCAGGTGATGGAGACCGTTCGCCCACACAGGCCAGATGGAGCGTATCGTTCCCCGATTATGAAGATGGATACTGGGGTCCAGCCTCTGTGGGCCAATTCAAAGCCAATGCGTTTGGTCTGTTTGATATGGGTGGGAATGTCATGGAGTGGACACAAGATTGCTGGCATGACAGTTATGTACGCGCCCCCGCAGATGGTTCGGCTTGGGTCAATCGCGGCTGCAGGCAGCATGTGGTGAGGGGTGGGTCGTGGGCATCAACCCCCGTATTGGCCCGCTCTGCGCACCGTCTGGCGATGGTGGCAACCGAGAGTGATGTCCGTGTCGGCTTTCGAGTGGCCAGAGACTTGAGCCGTGAGTGATTGGCATCTCGGTCGAAATGACCAACACCACGGGCGACCGGTCAACGAGGAACACAATGCCTCACGTTATGCGCGCATGCGCAATGTCTCGCTGGTGGGTCTCGTGGCCAATATTTTCTTGTGTGCCACCAAAATCCTCATGGGGTGGATGGCACAGTCGCAATCGCTCATTGCCGATGGCATTCACTCCTTGGCCGATGCATTGACTGATGCTGCAGTGATTGTGACCGCTCGATTTTCTAATCAAGGTGCAGACGCAGGACATCCTTATGGCCATGCGCGTATTGAAACGGCCGCCACGGCCGGCCTTGGGGTGGTTTTGATCGTGACAGGCTTGGGTATTATTTTAGATGCGGGCAGTCGCCTCATGGACCCAAGTCTTTTGTTGGAGCCCACAGCACTTGCCCTCGCTGCGGCTTTTTTGTCTATTTTGATCAACGAGGGCTTGTATCAATACACCCGCTGGGTGGGCGCAAAAGTAAGGTCATCGCTTCTGTTGGCCAACGCCTGGCACCACCGAACCGATGCGTTGTCATCGGTGGTTGTCATGATCGGGGTGGGTGGTGTGCTGATGGGCTGGGAGGCACTGGATGCGATCGCTGCGGTCGGAGTTTCCATGATGATCATCCATGTGGGTTGGCAACAGCTCAGAGCCTCTTTTGTTGAGTTGGTGGATGCGGCGCTGCCTGCTGACAGGATCCAAGAAATCACGCGCGTGATTGAGGGCATTGAAGGGGTCAGTCACCCACACCGACTGCGCACACGCCGTATGGGCGAGCACGCGCTGATCGATGTGCATGTGGAAGTGTCGCCTCGCATCAGTGTGTCTGAGGGCCACCAATTGGCCGAGCTCGTTCAGGCAAAGCTCAAAGATGCCTTGGAAGAGGTGAATGATGTCATCGTGCATGTCGATCCCAAAGGCCAAGAGACCGTGTGGTTGAACTTGCCAGATCGGTCCACGGTGTGTGCACAGCTCAGGTCCATGTGGGTGGATGAGCTGGGGGCGGACTGTGTCTCTCGTATCCGTTCTGTTTTACTACACTATTTAGATGGTCAGATTGACGTTGAACTTGTGTGGGGTGCCAGCCTAGATCAAAATCTCGAACAAGACAAAGTGAGCCAAGCCCGCATCGCTCAAGCCATTCAAAAGGCCGAGCAGGAACTGACCTACATTCGGCAAATCCGAGTGTCGTTTGCTCCCATGTCAGGCTCAGACGAGGTTGATCGCCCAAGCTGAGTACTTGGCTGAGCGAGTTTATTAACAGCTGGCACTTTAGGCCAACAGGAACGCACGCGCCATCCCATGCAATCACTTATTCCTCAAAGGGTCACCTCGATACCGATCTTCGGTTGGTTTGCCTTAATTGCGGCGCTTTTTTCTGCATTTGGCCAAACTTTTTTCATTGGACTATTTGGCGCTGAGTTTCAAAAGGCGCTTGGTCTGAATGCGGCGGGCTTAGGGTACCTCTACGGTTCGGCCACATTGCTCAGCGGCCTGTTGATGTTTTGGCTTGGTGAGCTTGCCGACCGATTGCTGATGAGTCGTGCCATCGCGATCAGCCTCATGATCTTGGTTATGGGCGCTGTGCTGGTGTCGATGGCACACGAGCCCTTGTCTTTGTGGATGGGCTTTTTGCTACTGCGCTTGGGGGGTCAAGGGCTCACTGGCCATTTAGCCATTGTCGCGGCAGCGCGCTATGCTCTGAAAAATCGAGGCCGAAGTGTTGCGATGGCATCCTACGGCTTCATCATCGCTGAGGCCAGTTTCCCTCTGTTTTTGGCCGGATTGCTGAACCTCCTCGATTGGCGTCAGGTCTGGTGGGTGGCTGCGACGGTATTGGTCTTGGTGGCCATGCCCACCTTGGTGGCTATGGCAAGAACCTTTGGAGGGGTTGATCCTCTCGAGCGAAGCGCTGGCGGCCCTGTGGATTTACACAAAAGTGGACGCCCATTACCCAAACGTCAGCTGACACGCTGGACATTGCTCATTGAGCCAAAGTTTGTGCTCACATTACCCATGGTCTTGGGCAGCGCATTTGTCATTACGGCGCTATTTCTCCATCAAGGGTCCTTGGCGGAGATCAAGCAATGGCCGCTATCAGTCATTGCAACGGCCTTTGTTTTGTTTGCAGTCAGCCAGGCCGTGGTCGCTTTCGTGACAGGTCGTTTGATTGATGCCTTCGGATCTGTCGTGTTGTTGCGATTTTTTCTATGGCCCATGGCAGGTGCACTGTGCGTTTTGGGGTTTGGCGATTCGGCCAATGGCATCTGGTGGGTTTTCGCTGGGTTAGGGGCCACAGCTGGCGCCAATGGGGTGCTGGCTGGCGCCATTTGGGCTGAGTTGTTTGGGCTCAAGCAGTTGGGTTTGATCCGCGGCGTGTATGCCGCCTTTATGGTGGGTTCTTCCGCCATTGCGCCGATGCTCTTTGGGCAGTTTCTTCAACTGCAATGGCCACTGAGTTGGGTCGCGGTGATGGGGGTGTTTTTTGGCGTGGTCTTGCCTCAAATTCTGGTGCCCTTTATCAAAGGGCTCCAGGCTAAGAACCAAAGGGGTGCTCTGCAATAGCCTTCGGGTTGTCAGCACGGATCAATTCAAGTACGGTGAAACATTCAGGTTTAAATACTAAGGACGAGGTGGTTGAGTATGTCGGATGATGAAACGATCAAAAAAGGCAGAGCCAATCTGCAACGTGGTATTGAGACCGTCGGTGGATCATTGTCTTTAACCAATGATCAGCTGGTCTTTACCCCACACGATACCAATTTCCAAAGAGACCCCGTCGCCATCGGCGTCAATGAGATTCAATCGGTCGCCAAGGGCTGGACCAAGTTCTTGGGGTTCATTCCGTTGTTTCCAAATACATTGTCAGTGCAGACGGGTGCCGAGACCCATCGGTTTGTTGTGTCTGACCGCGATGGATGGGCCGCGGCCATTCAATCGAGGACGCAGTCCTAGAATGAGCCGATCCAGCATCAGCTGAGCATCACAATGGCTGTTGATCTCAGGCAAAGTTCATCATGAGTCAACTCCACATCCTGGCTGTGTTGGTGGTGGCCATTGCATTTGCTCACTGGTTTGGTCAAAAGCCCGTTGGGCGCTTGTTTGGGGGTGCTTTGTTGGTCATTATTGGCGTGGCGGTGTTAGCCAATTTGGGGGTGGTGCCGCTTGCCAGGGACAATGTGCCTGTGTACAACCAACTGCTGGGCACAGCGGCGCCTGTGTCGATTTTCATGTTGTTGCTCTCAGCCCGACTCGATGCGCTCACTCGGCTGGGTCAGCCATTGGCCGCCATGTTTGGTTTTGCGGCATTGGGCACCGTGGTCGGTGTGGTGGTGGCAGGACTCGTGCTGGGGGCGGCTGATTGGATGGGTGAGTGGCACGGCCCCTTATCGGGTATGTTCGCTGCCACTTATATCGGTGGGGGTGCCAACTTTAATGCATTGGCATTCCATTATGAGTTCATGCAAAGCGGCAATCTATACGCGGCGGCTGTGGTGGCCGATCACATCTTGACCGTGGTCTGGATTGCACTCTTGCTGGTGTCGCCGAAGCTTTTGTCTGTCTGGCTACCCAAACGCGATGTGATTCCCTCAGAGCATGAGGACCACATGACAGATGTTTCAAATAATCGACCCAGCCTGAGTGATTTGGTGGTGTTGATGGCGTTGGGCTTGGGTGCGTTTGTTGTGTCCAATTGGTTGGCCGACAGGGCAGAGGCCCTATTTGGTCTGACCATTCCCGCCATTTTGATTCTCACCACCTTGGCGTTGGTGTTGGCGCAATTTAAATCGATCGCCGCTTTAAGAGGCGCTGATACCTTGGGCATATATGGGGCTTATCTGTTTCTGGCGGCGCTGGGTGCATATTGTGAGGTCGCAGCCCTTCGAGAAACGGGCACTATTGGGCTGCTGTTGGTGGCGTTTGTCACCATTCTCTTGGTGGTCCATGGTGGGGTGGTTGTGCTGGCCGGTCGTTTGATGAAGCAATCTCCAGAGGTGGTGGCATTGGCCTCAGCCACCACAGTGGGTGGCGCTACCGTGGTGTTGCCGCTGGTGGAGCGCTTTGGGCGTAAGGATCTGCTGTTGCCTGGCGTGGTGCTCGGCTCGCTTGGAAACCTAGCCGGCACATACGTTGGGTTTGGGCTGGTTT
>JAGYMV010000058.1 GCA_018400355.1 Wenzhouxiangella sp. | reverse complement strand
AATGTGCTTATAATGTGAGCTATGCGATTCATATTGGGGCGGTCAATGCCTTTATTTTGAGCACTTTGGGATTTGGCATGGTATTTGCATGTCTTTTATTAATTCGTTGCTGACCACACCGACCAAGGCGATGCCCTCGGTAATGATCACAACGAATCCATTGACCAAACCAACACACGACAAAAGGCTTGCATGACATGACACCTGCAGAAGTAATCAAACGAATCCGCGATGAAGAGATTGAATTTGTTGATCTCCGCTTTGCCAACACGCTCGGTAAAGAGCAGCATGTGACCATACCCGCCTCGGCTGTTGATGACGATTTCTTCACCGAAGGCAAAATGTTTGATGGCTCCTCCATTGTCGGATGGAAAGGCATCAACGATTCCGATATGGTGCTCATGCCGGACCCAGCCGCCACTTTCATTGATCCGTTTACCGATCAGCCCACCCTGAACATCAACTGCGACATTCTAGAGCCCGCGACGATGCAAGCCTATGCACGTTGCCCGCGTTCTTTGGCCAAACGCGCCGAGGCCTACCTTCGGGCAAGCGGCGTTGCTGATGAGGCATTTTTCGGGCCAGAGCCTGAGTTCTTTGTGTTTGACGATGTCCGCTGGAAAAATGACATTTCAGGTGCCAGCTTCCAAATCGAGTCAGAGGAAGCCGCTTGGAGCTCAAACAAAGAGTATGACGGTGGAAACCACGGTCACCGTCCAAAAATCAAAGGCGGCTACTTTCCCGTCGGCCCAGTCGACAGCCTGCATGACCTGCGAAGTGTAATGTGTTCAACACTCGAAGCCATTGGTATCCCGGTGGAAGTTCACCACCACGAAGTCGGCACCGCAGGCCAATGCGAGATTGGGACGCGTTTCAATACGCTGACCCGCAAAGCCGATGAGCTTTTGATGATGAAATACGTCATCCAAAATGTGGCGCACGCCCATGGCCACACAGCCACTTTTATGCCCAAGCCTCTGGTGGGTGACAATGGCTCTGGCATGCACGTGCACCAGTCATTGGCCAAAGCAGGCCAAAACCTATTTTCTGGTGAGGGCTACGGTGGCTTAAGTGAAACCGCCTTGCACTACATCGGTGGCATCTTTAAGCACGCCCGTGCGATCAATGCCTTCTCCAATGCCTCCACCAACAGCTACAAACGTCTGGTGCCTGGCTTTGAAGCGCCCGTGGTCTTGGCCTATTCTGCGAAAAACCGCTCGGCCTCATGCCGGGTGCCATGGGTCGCTAGCCCCAAAGCCCGTCGCATTGAGGTTCGTTTCGGCGATGCCGCAGGCAACCCTTACTTGATCTTTGCGGCCATGATGATGGCGGGTCTCGACGGGGTGATCAACAAGATTGATCCCGGCGCACCAATGGACAAAGACTTGTATGATCTTCCACCAGAAGAAGAGCGCCATTTGCCTCGGGTCTGTCATGCCCTCGACCAAGCGCTTGAAGCCCTCGATCAAGACCGCGACTTCTTGAAAGCGGGCGATGTGTTCTCGGATGATCTGATTGATGGCTACATCAAACTAAAAATGGAAGAGGTCACTCGGTTCCGCATGTCAACTCACCCCGTTGAGTTTGATATGTACTATTCTTGCTAACCGATGCCAAACCCTCAATGACTCATTTGGCGCCGCACACTGATCAACTCACCACAGGGTTGATCAGTGTCGGGCCAGATGGTCGGATTCTTTGGTGCAATCAAGCCGCCCGAATCCAGTTAGGTTTGGGCAAATCCACTGACGACTCTGTCTCGTTGAGTGATCTGATTCCATCGCTTGAGCACCGACTGACTGGGATTAAGGCAAACCAGCAATCGGTCCAAATCAGCGAAGTGGTGTTACCGCAAAGTCAATTGTCCGTTGATCTGAGTCTCACCTATCTAGATGATGACATCATTTTGTGTGAGCTCTACCCCATCACCGAGCGCATTCGCCAGCGCCAGCAAGCCGAGAGGGCCGACAGACAGCAAGCCATTGGTCAGATGGCGAGGCATTTGGCGCATGAGTTGAGAAACCCACTGGCTGGCGTTAAAGCGGGTGCTCAACTCGTCGTCCATCAGAGCACCGATCCCAACATCACGCGCCATGCTGGCATGATCGAGCGCGGTGTCGATCGCATCACTGCCCTACTGGAGCGATTTGCCGATAGCCAAAGCCATAAAAAAAGCCAAATCAATTTACACCAGCTCCTCACTGAGACAGCAGAACTTGTGGTGGCTGAGCGACGTGGCGAACTGCGCATCGAACCTGACTTTGACCCCAGCATTCCAATGCTCATGGCCGATGGCGATCAACTCAACCAGCTCTTTTTAAACCTCATTAGAAACAGCTCTCAGGCCGATGCCAGCTGGATACAAATCAGCACACGGATTGAACACATCAGCCCCATTGTTGACCCACCGGCCAAACATGCCATCCGAGTGGTGATCAAAGACAATGGCACAGGCATCCCAAAGCACCTACATGAGCGGCTCTTTTTGCCGATGGTCACTGGCAAAGACCAGGGGTCTGGCTTTGGGTTGGCCATCGCGCAACAGATCGCCAGAGCCCATGATGGCCTACTCGAATATCAACCTTGCCCCGAGGGAACATCATTTGTCCTCCGCTTGCCACTGATCACTGCCATGGAGGCACCAAGCATTGCTGTCTAAAAAACACATCTGGGTGATTGATGATGACCCGGGCATTCGCTACGTGCTTGAAGAATACCTTCAGTCCCAAGGCATGCAGGTCGTGGCTTTTTCAAACGGTGGCGACCTATTGGAGGCCTTTGAATCTGTTCCAACGACTGAATTTCCGGATTTGGTGATGGCCGACATTCGCCTAAATGGGGAAAATGGCCTTGATGTGATGAAAGCCTTGCGCCAAAAACACCCCAGTCTGCCAGTCATTATCATGACCGCTTACTCAGATCTTAAGACGGCCGTTGGGGCATTCCAAGGCGGCGCGTTCGAGTTTTTAGCCAAACCCTTTGATCTTGATGAGGTCGGCAGGCTGGTGGAAAAAGCCACACTCGATGAAGAAAAAGCACCGACTGCCGATGACCCTTCCATTGGACTGATTGGCCAATCAAGCGCTTTTCAAGAGTTGATTCGCATGCTCGGCCGGCTCTCAAAAACAGACATCCCCGTCTTGATTACAGGTGAGACCGGTTCGGGGAAAGAGTTGGTTGCACGTGCCTTGCATCAACACTCACCCAGAGCCAGTGGCCCATTCGTGGCCATTAATATGGCGGCCATCCCCGATGACCTATTGGAGTCAGAATTGTTTGGGCATGAACGCGGTGCGTTTACAGGGGCTGACGAAAAGCGGATCGGTCGGTTTGAGCAGGCCGCCAATGGCACGCTATTTCTTGATGAGATCGGCGATATGCCATTGAGGCTACAGACCCGACTGCTGCGCGTACTGGCAGAAGGTGAGTACTACCGATTGGGTGGCCGAGATCTCATTCAGGCCAAAGCCCGAATCATCACCGCCACCAATCAGCACCTAGAAACGCAAGTGCAAGAGGGTCAGTTCCGATCAGATCTGTACCATCGACTCAAAGTGATTGCCTTAAACGTGCCGGCTTTGCGAGAAAGAAGAGAGGACATCCCACAGCTGATTCATCATTTCCTTGATCTGGCTTCTGAAGAGTTCAAGGTGGCGAAGAAAACGGCAGCTCCTGCATTGATTCAGCATTTATCGCGGTTGGATTGGCCTGGGAACGTCCGGGAGCTCAAAAATCTTTGCCAATCACTCGCTGTCCTCGCCCCAGCTCAAGTCATACAACCCGATGACCTGCCGGTTGAATACCGAATCAATCAACCACTGGCCGATCGGCCCAAGACAGAGCTGGATTGGTTGATGGGCTTAAGGCGGGCCTTAGAAACTGACACCCACACCGAAGATCTATTCGAGCGCTACAAGGCAGTTTTTGAACAGACATTGGCCCAAACCATGGTCGCTGAGTGTGGTGGAAACCAATCCAAAGCAGCCAGACGATTGGGCATCAGCCGCAACACTCTGGCACGATTTTTAAACAACAGTCACTAAACTAGCTCACTTCAATCCAGAAAGTCACCGGTCCATTGTTGGTCAGTGCCACTTGCATGTGCGCACCAAATTGGCCGAATTGAGAAGTGGGGTGTTCGACCAGAGCTCTAGACGCCAGCTCAGAAAAAAGTGCCTTTGCACGGGTGGGTTCCGCCGCTGTGGAGAAACTTGGTCGCCTGCCACTGTTGGTGTCCGCTGCCAAGGTGAACTGGGGCACCCACAAAATGCCGCCCCCTTGTTCCACCACACTTCGGTTCATCTTGCCATTGCCATCTGAAAATACGCGGAAGGTGCTGATGCGCTCAACAAATCGAGGGATTAGAGCCTCATTATCAGCGGCTTGAAAACCAACCAACACCACGATGCCTGTGCCGATTGAGCCAACCACCTCGTTGTCCACTACAACACTGGCAGAGGTCACGCGCTGCAACAATCCAATCATTTCATTTCCTTCAACGGGCCAAGCAGTATATCCTGTCTAATTGTAGACCCCAGCTAGGGATGTGGTGAAATGAAACGGGCATTGGCCTTTGTCATTATACAAATCGTGCTTCGTCCTCTCCAGTGGCTACCCCTATCCGCCCTGCATGAACTTGGGGCTATCTTGGGCAAGGTCATGCTGAAATACCCCTCGAAAAAGCACGCAATTGTTAAAAAAAACCTGGCTCTGGCTTTCCCTGAGATCACAGCCACCGAACAAGACAAGATGCATGAGCGCTCAGTCAAACACATGGCGTGCTTTGCACTCGAGACTGGCAAAGTTTGGCACGCCAGTGACCATCAGCTCTCAGAGCTGGTGGTTCGAATCAAAGGCTGGGAACATATCGAGAACGCGCTGGCCTCAGACAAAGGCTTATTGCTCGTTGGCGCCCACCTGGGCAACTGGGAGATCTTAAACCTCTACTGCATGCAGCGGCTGGACATGGCTGGACTTTACCGCGCGCCCAGAGATCCTGTGATCAATCAATGGGTCAGAAAAGCCCGAGAAAGATTTGGGGGCGAGTTGATCCCCAGTGGTTCGCAAAGCATGCGCCAGCTCCTCAAGAATCTCAAAAGCGGTGGCGTGGCGGGGATCATTGCAGACCAACAACCCCGTCTAGGGGATGGTGTGATGGCGCCATTTTTTGGGGAACCCGCACTGACCATGACTCTAATTGGCCGCTTGGCACGAAGAACAAACTGCCATGTGCTCATGGCCAGTTGCTATCGCTGCCTGAAAACTGGCTTTGAGATTGACATCACCCCCATGGATGACTCGATCCGATCCGAAGACCCCATAGAATCAGCCAAGGCTTTAAACAGCGCCATTGAGTCAGCGGTCAGGCAACACCCCGACCAATACCTTTGGCGGTACCAGCGCTTCCCAGCGAGCCATTATTCGGGCAGTTGAGCAGAGCCGCTTAATTTAGCGGCTCTCTCCACGCCAATAAGATTCTCGCCAATGCGGGCAGCAACACCATCGCACCAATCATGTTGAAAACAAACATGAATGCCAACAACACGCCCATATCGGCTTGGAACTGAAGCGCTGAGAATAGCCATGTGCCC
>JAGYMV010000057.1 GCA_018400355.1 Wenzhouxiangella sp. | reverse complement strand
GTTGAAGATGAAGCGCTGTTGGCTGGCTTGAACGGTCTGCCCATTGGCCCAAGCCAAGAGAGGGTCTATTTTGGGGTGGTCATCACTGCCGACAACGGGCAGCAGGTGGTGCTGCCTTTTCTATCGCCACAGCGCGAGCATGTCTTAGAGTATGAGTTGCTCCAGCGCATTGATCGGGTCCAACGCACCCAGCGACCCAGGATCGCATTGATCACTGACTTGCCCATTCAAAGCTGGGTGGTCTATGAGCAAATGGATTCACTCTATGAGCTGGTGGAGGTGCCGGTCACAGCCGAGCAATTGCCCTCTGAGGTGGATTTGGTGCTGATGATTCAGCCCTCAATGATGACAGAAGGCCTTGTTGGAGAATTGCAGGTAGCCATTGGCCAGGGGCAGCGGTTTTTGGTGTTTTTGGACCCTTTGATTCAAACGCTCCCTCAAGCACCTCCGGCCGACCCGGCCGTGTTTGATCTGCTTGAGACGCTCGGTGTTGCCATGCGGCCCGACGAATTTGTCGCGGATGGAGCCTATGGCTTGCAGGTGACGTTAGAGGCCGATGCTGCGCCCATCAGACACCCAGCCATATTGGGGTTGGGCACCCGTGCATTGAGTGTTGATGATGTCATCACCAGTGACCTTGAGGCAGTCAATGTGGCCACTGTCGGGCATTTTGAGACTTTGTCGGGCGCCGATGATGGGTCGATCCCATTGTGGATGGCTTCAGAGCAATCCGCCCGCTTCCCAGTGACCCGTCTGTTGTCCGAGCAACCGGTTGAAGCCATGACCACTGACTTGCTCAATGAGTTGCCCAGCATGGGTGGTGACAGCGTGATGGCGTTGCGGATTCGCCAGCCCACGGATGCGGTGGTGGTGGCGGATGTTGATTTTATGGCGGATCGCTACTGGGTGAGTCGCCAAAATTTCCTCGGCACCGAGCTGATGGAGAACTTCGCCAGCAATGGCGCGTTTGTGTTGAATGCCATCGATAATCTGATTGGTGATCCAAGTCTGATTGCCATTAGAAGTCGCGAGCGTTCCCTTCGGCCATTTGTCTTGGTCGATGCGCTTCGGCGCTCAGCCGAGGCTCGCTTATTAGACACCGAGCAGCGCTTAGAGGCGGCATTGGCCGAGGCGGATCAGCAGCTGTCTGCATTGCGCTCAGAGTCTCCTGAGGATATGAGCGAGGCTCAGCGCGCTGAACTGTCCGCTTTCATTGAGGCGCGTTTGGAACTGAGGCAGGAACTTCGCCGAGTGCGCCGCAATTTAGATGAAGAGATTGATCAGTTGGGGCGACAGCTCACTTGGGTCAATATTTTGCTGATGCCCTTGGTGGTGGTCTTCTTTGGTCTCTTCTTACGGTGGCAGCGAGGCCGAGCAAGGGTAGGACGCTAAACGCGCCCATTGGGTCTGCGATTGGTTGTTTTTAGGATTGCAATAGATTGGGCTGGATGGCCTTAAAGACACCAGCCACCGCCAGCAACAACTCTTCGCGCAAACTGCTTTTGCGCCAAGCCATCGCAATGGTGCGTTGTGGGGCGGGCGTTTGGAAAGGCCGAACCACCACATTGTCGATGGGGGTCACTGGGGGTTTGGTGGCCAAGATGGGCATGAGTGTGATGCCACTTCCTGCAGCGACCATATATCTCAGGGTTTCTAAACTAGAGGCCTGAAAATCCAATCGCTCTATGGCGCCCGACAACTGACAAACCGCCAGCGCATGATCCCGCAGGCAGTGCCCATCCTCCAACAACAACAGTTTTTCTGTCTTCAAATCCTCGACTCGAAGGCTCTTTTTTTTGCTCAGCGGGTGATCGCTGGGTGCGACAAAAACGAACGGTTCATCGAACAAGGCTTCGACATGGATTTGGTCATCGTCGATGGGTGGCGCCAGCAAGATGGCATCGAGTGTGCCATCCATTAACATGGTCATCACTTGTTCGGTCTTCTCTTCAAATAGCCGAATGGTGAGTTTCGGGAATTTTTTCCGAATGTTTGGAATGACATGGGGCAGCAAGTAAGGGGCCAGGGTAGGGAAGACCCCAATGCTTAAGGTGCCGCTGTATGGGTCATCTGCATCCCGGGCAATTTGGCGAATGGCTTGTGTTTCACCCACAATGACGCGGGCGCTTTCTAACACTTTTTCCCCCAATGGGGTGAGCAGGACTTGGCGAGAGTTTCGTTCAATCAGATCATTGCCCAACTGTTCTTCAAGTTTGCGGATCTGAGTGGATAAAGTGGGTTGACTCACATGGCACCGTTCGGCCGCTTTGCGGAAGTGCCGCAACTCAGCCAAAGCAATAAAGTACTGCAAGGCGCGTATGTTCATGCTTTTTAGTATATGCAAAAACTATCAATAAATGGGTTTCGTTGGGTATTTCTTATTGAGAGCTTGGCAAGATCAAGGCCGCCAGTGCGCGTCGATTCTCGCTCATTAAGACGTTAAATGTCCGGCTGGCGGCTTGGAGTGTCATGCACTCAAGGCCCACATGGCGGGATAAAAAGGCGTGATAGACGCTCGCTGGGGGGAAGCACTGCTCGCTGCCCACACCCAGAATCACCAGTTCGGGCTGGTGCTCTAGCAAGGGCTCAATCGTGTCGGGCGTGAGTTCAGCCAGTGAGCTCACCGGCCAATCGGTGTGCAATAGGTGGGCACCCACAATGACACTGCTTGTGTGCACTTGGTTCGTGATCACCACCTGATTGGGGCTCACCGATCGAATAAAGTGGTGATCCCCCGGTTTGTGCTCAGTTAATTGCATACACTTACGCTTTGGGTAACTTGATTCGCTTATCAGCCGGCCGTTTCGGATTGGGTCGGTAGAGACACAATACCTGGCCGATGGTCATGACAGCGTCTGCTGACATGGAATGGACCAGCGCCTCGATGGTCTGTTGGCGCAGGTCTCTGTCCTGGCGAACGCGAACTTTGATCAATTCGTGGTGTGACAACGCTGTTTCGATCTCTTGGCCCACGGTTTCACTCAAGCCTTTATCAGCGATGGTGACAACGGGTTGGAGCGCATGGCATAGGCCGCGAAGATATTTTTTTTGGTGAGTGCTTAGTGGCATCATGCCATTGTACCTGATCACAATGAATCGAAAGACACGGTTGGAGAGCACGTGAGTTCAAAAAACTGGACGCAACGACAACGCAATGACCCCTATGTCAAGCGGGCGCATGAGGAGGGCTGGCGGGCCCGCTCGGCCTTCAAGCTGATGGAGCTGGACGATTCAGATGCGCTGTTTTCCAAAGCCCGTGTGGTCGTGGATTTGGGCGCCGCCCCCGGCGGCTGGTGTCAGGTGGCACTGAAAAAGCTGGGTGAGCGAGGGCGGGTATTCGCTCTGGATATCTTGGAGATGGAGCCGATTGAGGGCGTGGACTGGATTCAGGGTGATTTTCGAGAAAAGCCCGTGTTGGAAAGATTGGAGGCCGAGCTTGCCAAGCTCGGAGAGGGGACCCAAGTTGATGTTGTCTTGTCCGATATGGCCCCCAATATTTCAGGTATTGGTCCCTCAGATCAGGCCAAAAGCATGTACTTGGCTGAGTTGGCCTTGGATTTTGCTCGAGACTGGTTGAATCAAAATGGGGTTTTTGTGGTCAAAGTCTTCCAAGGTGCTGGCTTTGACGCCTTTCTCACTGAGGTTAGGGGATCATTTAAGTCTGTTAAAGTGAGAAAGCCCAAGGCTTCACGGGCCCAAAGTCGTGAAGTCTACTTGGTGGCGCGGGGGCTGAAAGCCTGAAGTCACCTGCGTTCTGGGTTAAAATGAAACGTTCGATTCGCTGGAGAAGATACATTGAGTGACTTTGCAAAGAATCTGTTGATGTGGGTGATCATCGCGATGGTCCTGATGAGTGTGTTTAATTACTACTCACAACCAACCCAACAGCAAACCCGAGAAATGACCTATTCCATGTTTCTCGATGAAGTGCGAAGTGGCGCAGTGGGATCTGTCCAAATTGAAGAAACGCCAGGTGCCAAAACCATCACAGGCACCAGACGCGATGGCCAAACCTTTACGGTGGTTGCGCCCACCGACGATGGCCTCATCAAAGACCTGTTGGACAATCAAGTAGAGATCATTGCCAAAGAGCCCGAGGGGCGGTCTTTGTTTTTGGATATCTTGATCAGTCTATTGCCTGTTCTGGTTTTGGTCGGTCTGTGGGTTTATTTCATGCGCCAGATGCAAGGCGGCATGGGCGGTCGTGGGGGTGCTATGAGCTTTGGCAAGTCCAAGGCCAAGCTACAAGGCGAAGACCAAGTCAAGGTCACCTTTGAAGACGTCGCTGGCTGCGAAGAGGCCAAAGACGATGTCACCGAGCTTGTGGAGTTTCTGAGAAGCCCAGCGAAGTTTCAGCGTCTGGGTGGGCACATTCCCAAAGGGATTTTGATGGTGGGTCCCCCAGGGACGGGTAAAACCCTCTTGGCTCGGGCCATTGCCGGTGAGGCCAAGGTGCCATTTTTCTCCATCTCAGGATCTGATTTTGTTGAGATGTTTGTGGGGGTAGGCGCCTCACGCGTTCGCGACATGTTTGAGACAGCCAAAAAACATGCGCCTTGCATTATTTTCATCGATGAAATTGATGCGGTTGGACGGCACCGCGGCGCAGGTTTGGGTGGTGGGCACGATGAACGTGAGCAGACACTCAATCAGCTGCTGGTTGAAATGGATGGGTTTGAGGGCAATGAAGGCATCATCTTGATTGCGGCAACCAACAGACCCGATGTGCTTGATCCGGCGTTGTTGCGTCCGGGGCGTTTTGATCGCCAAGTTGTGGTGCCGCTGCCTGACTTGCGTGGGCGCGAGCAGATTTTAAAAGTCCACATGCGCAAAGTGCCGTTGTCGGATGACATCGATGCGAGGGTGATTGCACGCGGGACCCCTGGTTTCTCTGGCGCGGATTTGGCCAATTTGGTCAATGAGGCGGCTTTGTTTGCAGCCAGAGAAAATGAGAAGACGGTTTCGCAAATCCACTTCGAGAAAGCGAAAGACAAAATCATGATGGGCGCTGAGCGGAAGTCCATGGCGATGTCTGAAGAAGACAAGCGTCTCACGGCTTACCATGAGGCGGGGCACGCCATTGTTGGCCGCATTGTCCCCGAACATGATCCAGTCTACAAAGTGACCATTATTCCAAGGGGCAGGGCCTTGGGTGTCACCATGTTCTTGCCTGAAGAAGACAAATATTCGATGACGCGCCAGCAACTTCGGTCCCAGTTGGCCAGCTTGTTCGGTGGCCGTGTGGCTGAGGAAATTATCTACGGCAAAGACCATGTCACCACAGGCGCTTCCAATGACATCGAGCGCGCCTCTCAGATCGCACGCAACATGGTCACCAAGTGGGGGCTGTCTGACAAGATGGGCCCATTGGCTTATGGTGAGAATGAAGATGAGGTGTTTCTGGGACGGTCAGTGACGCAGCACAAACACATCTCGGATGAGACCCACCGTCAGTTGGACCAAGAGGTGCGCCAATTCATTGATGAGGCTTACGCTCAAGCCATGGGCATTCTTGAATCTCACCGAGATAAGCTCGAAACCATGGCCGATGCCTTGATGCGTTTTGAGACGATTGACACACATCAAATCGACC
>JAGYMV010000056.1 GCA_018400355.1 Wenzhouxiangella sp. | reverse complement strand
TTTAGGTTTGGGTTGGCCTCTTCCAAAATCAATTCGCGCACTTTGGATGCGGCCGCTTCGGTAAAAACAAGAGGTTCTAGCTCATTCATAGTCTACTAGCTTAACGAAGCCAAGCCGTGGCGTCCACCAATGGATTTTGTGATCAAAAAGCACCTTTCAAAACCACATCCAACACTTCAAAAGGATGTCGGCCCATCTAGATCTGGCCGTGGGCGATCAAGTCTCTGGCCATGTAGAGCGCGGCAATGCTTCTGCCCTCGGTGCAATCTGGCCGCTGGATCAGGCTCACCAAATCATTCATGGGCCACTGAATCACTTCCAGCTCCTCTGGCTCATCACCTGGAAGCCTAGATGGGTACAGATCCCTGGCCAAAACGACGTGGGTGGCATGACTCATATAGCCTGGCGCCAAACTCAATTGGCCCAACTCGGTGAGTTGATTGGCAGCAAAGCCACACTCTTCTTGCAGCTCTCGGTTGGCACCATCCAACACGCTCTCGTCTTTCTCGAGCCGGCCTTTGGGTAGGCAGAGCTCAAAGCGATGAAAACCACAGGCATATTCGCGGATCAATAAAACGTTCTCATCATCGACCATCGGCACCACAATCACCGCACCAATCCCACGTGAGACCAGGCGCTCGTACTGCCGCCGCTGCCCATTGGAAAACTCCAAGTCCAACTGTTCGACCTTAAACAGATCCGCGGGACGGTGCTCGCGTCGGTCATGAATGATGGGCAAAGGTCGGCTGAAGGGTTTTGATGTCATCTTTAGGAGGATAGCAGGTCTTTTAGCAAGGTCGCATGCAAGCTGGGGCATGCCGCCAAGATTGAGGTGGTATTAAGACCAATCGGCTGGCCTTGTAAATCGGTCACTGAGCCACCGGCTTCGCGCACCACCACAGTCAAAGCAGCAATGTCTAGAATGTTGACATCACTTTCAATCACCACGTCTTGCTGTCCAGCAGCCAACCGGTGATAAGAATAAAAATCGCCATAGCCTCGGGTTCTTGCTGCCTGCTCAATCACCCGACCCACCCAAGGCCATTGCTTTGAACGGGCCAGTGACCGGATATTGCCAAAAGACACATCCGATTGGGTGAGCGAATCGACGGGGCGCACTTCAATGGGGCTGTCATTGATCGTTGCCCCATGCCCCCGCAAGGCGCACGCTCGCTCATTAAAAGCAGGCGCTGAGGACACACCCAAAACCAATTCACCATCCACCATCAAGGCAATTTGGATGGACCAAAATGGCAACCCTCGAATAAAGCTTCGGGTGCCATCAATTGGATCGATGAGCCAAACAAATCGTCCCTCCAGCTCACCCCCATATTCTTCACCCACCAAGGCGTGATCTGGAAAAGCGTCTGAGATGATGGAACGAATGGCCCGCTCGCACGCTCGGTCGGCTTCGGTGACCGGGCTCTCATCGGCCTTGGTCTCCACCTGAACATCCCCTTGGAAAAAAGACATGGCGATGGATTCGGCCGCCCGAGCGGCCTCAGTGGCCACCGCCAACCAATGCTTATTCATGGTCTCTGTTGTACTCACTCAAACACCCCCAATTGTCCTGACCGTTCAATTTTGATCGCGCCTTCGCTAAAGCGCCCCAATGGCAATAAGTAAGGCAGCAAATCCATCCGCTCTGGACTGGGCCTCAATCGGATCGTTGCCTGATAGCGATCGCTATTGGAACTCAGCTCCCCACTGATGCGGACCGCACCGCTTCGATTTGACTGGATATCGGCAATGGTATGGCCCACCAACGTCTCATGGGGCCTTAAGGCAACACTCAGATCGCCCAAAGGCTCGTTGACCAGCCCAGCCAGACGCGCCTGTTGCCAGACCACCTCACCGAAAGCAGCCAGAGAAACCCCAGGCTCGAATTCGATATAGGAGATATCCACCATCAATTGCCCCTCAGGCCAGATCACGACCAGCCATTGGGCGATATCCAGATACTGAATATCAATCTGACCGGTGATGTTTTCTACCCGATCGCGATTGGACAACCGCCACTCACCCCGCATCGCCAACTCACGACTCTCTATAGACCAGTGCCAGCCAAGCCCACCACCCCATCTCCATGAAACGGGCAACGGGGATTGCTGGGGGAGCTTCAATTGCGCCTTTCCCGACCAGACCGTCCCAGTGACCTGCTGGAATTGAACACTCCCCTCATCTGTGGAGAGAAACAACGATGCGGGCAAGGTCACCAAGATCCCCAATGGCACAGCCAACACCAAAACCCAAATCAGGCGACGTTTCATGGCCTAGCGCTCAAGCAGCAACGACACGCGCACGTCGACTTCTGAACCATCCATTTGACGGGTGGCAGACATTTGCTCGACTTGGATGCCCGAGCTGACCGCGAGCGCGCTGAGCCACGCCATCACTTCATCGAACCGCGCGCCTTCCAACCACACATTCACCTGGTTCTCACTCGCCGGCTCTATGCGCGTCAAAGCCCCCGCCAGACCGGCCTCACGCGCACTCTCATCGGCCAAGCGAAGGAGGGACTGGTTGGGATCGATTGCGATGCGCGATTGATGATCGCGCAACGCCTCAATGTCTGATCGTGCGGCTTCAAGAGCGTTTAAGGTCTGTTGGTGATACACGACCTCCGCGCGTCGGGCCTCACGCGCCTGAGTCAAAGGCTCCCAGATCCCCACAAAAAATAAGACGCCCACAACCACCAATACCAGCGCCATCAGCAAGCGTTGTTGCCTCAATGGAAGCGCGGTCCACCAGGCTTTCATGAATCGCCCCTTCGAACCATCACACGGCCACTGGCGCCTTGGCCTGAGAGCGTGGCAGACTGCACACTGGCCTCCAAATTGAGGCCCCGCAACTGCTGACCCATGGCATCCAATGCGGCCACATCTGGCGCAGAAACCGAAAGCTCCAACTCACCGGCGCGGTAATTGAGTGATTCCACGCGCAGGTTCGATTGCGCGGCGATGACAGGCCCCACCCAGCCCATCAATTCCATCAAGCCCGCGGCCTGCCCGTATTGCAGACGCGCCATTTCACGGGCCAACAATTCACGTTCACGGCCCATCGCGCGCTGTCCGGGGAACAGCGACTGGAAAGTCTCTGAGACTTGAGCTTGGAGCGTGCTTGCTTGGCGCGCCAACAGATGTTGTTCCACCGCCACCAAACCAGTGGCCAACACCGATACTGCCAAAGCCAGCCCAGCCACCCAGCGCCACTCACCGCGCCAACGTTTGGCTGCATCCGCTTGCCAAGGACCGGCGAGCATGTTGATGTGCGCGCGGCGCGCTTCTGGGATCAAGATCTCTAGCAAAGGTTGGTCCTCGCCCACTCGAGCGATGCGACCTGCCAGTTTCTGACCAAGCGATGCGCTGGGTGCTTGCTGACCAAACCAGACCCAATCGAGGTCTTGAAACTGGTCCAACATCATTGAGGCGGTGGCCACATTAAAAGCACCGAAAGACCAGTGGCCCCAACGACACAACACCCGCCCATTGTGTTCAGCCAGGCTCAGCTGCCCTTGTTGATGCGGCAGGCACATGGCATCGGGCAACAATTGATCGGGGCTCAGGTGGGTCAATGATTGGGTGATCTCATCCATGGCCGCTCTGGCCATGGTCAGTGCCAACAATTGACCCGCTTGATCGCGCCCACCAGCGACCACATGCTCTGCCTCGATGGGTCCAGCAACAAACTCTTCGGCTGCCCACTGCAATGCTTTGGCTTGTCGCTGGGCTGGCATGGGTGGTAAGTCCAGAGTCAGCGGGCTGGCATGAGCGGCATCGAATAAGACAATCACCTGCTCAGCACTGGGCCAATTCATGGCCCCTGCAGCAACACCGCCTGCATTGTCCAAGGCCATCGAGCCCGATTGAAGCCGCTGACCTTGCCGATCGAGTGCCACCCAACTGGGCGCATCACCGACCCAATGAACGAGCAAAACCTCGGCCGGCGTCGATGCGGGTGCATGGTTGAGTGGCTGATTCAAACTTATGGTTGTCCCTGACTGACGTACCTGAAATCATAACCCGAGCCCGTTGCCGAGATCAGCTGGAAGGCATCATGGCTCACGACCTCGCCTTCTCGATCGAGACTGACCCGCGTTTGGGCCAGGTACCATTGAGACCGAACCACCAAGCTGGCCCGCTCTTTTGGGGTGGTTTCACGCCCCGCCCAAACAGGGTGTGCCCAGAGATCCTCGATTCGTTCAAAGGGCGCATCGCCCAAGATCTGCTCCGCGTCTGTCAAAGTCAGCGCCTCAAACAAAGAAGAGAGCACTCTTGAACTGGTTTGATTGACATTCACTGACAGCTCAGGTGTTGGCAAGACACTCACCCAAGGCGCCAACACCTCTTGGCTTGATCGATCCATGCCAGGCATTTCGATCAATTCACTGACATGCATCAGCGCCACGCGGCTGGCGGCACCCTGGGCGCGTGGCGCCTCCAGCCACGCGGCGATTTCTATGGCCAAACGTTGGTTGAGGTTTAAAGAGATGAGCAGTCGTTCCAACACTTGGCGGGCACGCAAGCGCTGATTGGGATCCGGATGAATCAAGGCATTGAGGTTAAAACGACCACTTTGATCAATCAATCGCCCTTGAACCACCCCACCCGGCACACGATAGGGCGGCGTCCAATCCGATAAGTCCACCCCAGGGGGCAGCGGCGTGTTGTCCGCCTGCCCATCAGACAAGGCCTGCTTGGCCAAGACCACCATCCCATCACTCAAGCGATGCACCGTTGCTTGGTCCACCACCGCTTGGGTCCGCGCCACACTCTTTTGAGCGCGCTCAATCATTGATAGGCCAATGACACTGGCCAAGGCCACCACCACCAATGTGATCAAGATCGCCGCGCCCCGCTCGGTGTGGCGAGGTGGCCCCAAAGTCCCGTTTTTTCTCGCGTGCTTGGTCATGGTCTCAGTTGAGCACAATCAAACGACGAATCTCGCCGTAGTGGGTGTGGTCGAGTGTGAATTCAATCGCCTGTGGCCAGGCCTCGCCAGGCGCAGACGGCCATCGAGTTTGCCAGCCCATGCTAGGAGACAAATACCGAATCGACCAGCCCTCTAAATCAATCGCCAGCGATTCCACCTGAACCTCTGAACGCATGGTGGGGTAAAGGGTTGGCCAATAGAGCCTTTGCAGTGTGCCGCCCTGAAACTGCCATTGAAAGCGTTGCAGTTGGGCTCTTGGTTGGCCCAACGGGTTGGCCCAGCCAGAACGAACCGCGCCAAACGATGTGGCTTGTCCTGAAAAATCACTCACGGCTGCATTGGGCGCCGCATCGAAGTTTGGACGACCCACCACTGCGCGGACATCGGCATCCAAACGGGCGATGGTCTGCTGTAACTGAGCCAGCATCAGGCTTTGTTGTTCCGCCGCTGCTGACGCTCTGGATAGGGCGTTGAGTGCCGTGTAGGCGCTCAAACCCAATGCAGAAAAAATGCCAATGGCAATGAGAATTTCAATCAGGGTGTAACCCGCTTGAGCCCGCTTTTTAAATGGGCGCTTCATGAAGACACGAAACCGGTATGAACCACAATGGAGGTGTCTCCATCGGCTGTGTCATCGACCACCACATCCACCCGAAGCATGGCCTGATCGGGTGTCGGTTGAATCAACGCTCGCCAAAACCACACCCGCCCCGCCAAGGTTGTTTGGCCCGTCCGTT
>JAGYMV010000055.1 GCA_018400355.1 Wenzhouxiangella sp. | reverse complement strand
CTCAGCATCTGCTGATGGGTGATGTCTGCCAACGACTGCTGACTGAGTTCGATTTCCATCTCCACCAACTCAATCATCTGGTCTACGAACCAAGGATCAATCCGTGTCAGTTGGTGAATCTCATCTGTGGACATACCCAAACGAAATGCTTGGGCCACATACAAGAGTCGATCCGGACCGGCCTGCGACAGCTCGCGTTTGAGCCAACCCAGGTCGCCATGATCTTCGCCCACAAGCTCCGGGGAGTTAAGACCCGTCAGGCCAGTCTCTAAGCTACACAATGCTTTTTGGAAGGATTCTTGAAAGGTTCGGCCAATCGCCATCGCCTCTCCCACAGATTTCATTTGTGTGGTCAAGCGGTCATTGGCTGCCGGGAATTTCTCGAAAGCAAAGCGTGGAATTTTGGTGACGACATAGTCCAAAGTGGGTTCAAATGACGCAGGCGTCGCCCCACCGGTGATCTCGTTTTTAAGTTCGTCTAGGGTATAACCCACCGCCAGTTTGGCCGCCACTTTCGCAATCGGAAAGCCTGTGGCCTTAGACGCCAAAGCCGATGATCTCGACACCCGTGGATTCATTTCGATCACCACAATGCGGCCGTCGTCTGGGTTGACAGCAAACTGGACGTTCGAGCCCCCAGTGTCCACACCGATTTTCCTCAACACGGCAATTGAGGCATTACGCAATGCCTGATACTCACGATCGGTTAGGGTTTGAGCCGGCGCGACCGTGATCGAATCGCCTGTGTGGATCCCCATCGGGTCAATGTTTTCGATCGAACAGATAATGATGCAGTTGTCGGTGTGGTCCCGGACCACTTCGAGCTCAAACTCTTTCCAACCCAGCACAGATTCTTCCAGCAAAACCTCTGAGGTGGGTGACAAATCAAGCCCATGGGTCACGATCTCATGGAATTCTTCTCTGTTATAAGCGATGCCACCACCCGAACCGCCCAAAGTGAACGAGGGGCGAATGATGGTGGGGTAACCAATCTCTTTTTGAACCTCGATGGCTTCTTCGATGGTATGTGCCACCCGAGCACGCGGCACAGACAAGCCAATCTCTCCCATGGCCACCCGAAACTGTTCGCGATCTTCGGCCATGTCAATGGCCTTTTTAGACGCGCCAATCATCTCCACACCAAACTCGGCCAACACCCCTTCCCGATCCAGATCGAGTGCGCAGTTGAGTGCCGTCTGCCCGCCCATGGTGGGCAACAACGCATCGGGCCTTTCTTTCGCGATGACTTCCCTGACCGTTTGCCAGCGGATCGGCTCAATGTAGACGACGTCGGCCACTTCTGGGTCGGTCATGATGGTGGCTGGGTTCGAATTGACCAAAATGACTCGATAACCTTCTTCTCTCAGCGCGCGAACGGCCTGGACACCGGAGTAGTCAAACTCACAGGCCTGCCCAATGACGATGGGGCCTGCGCCAATAATGAGGATGGATTTTATGTCGCTTCTTTTAGGCATGCTGTGACTCCATCCACTCAACAAACTGACCAAACAAGGGATACAAATCATGCGGCCCGGGGCTCGCTTCGGGATGGCCCTGGAACCCCATCGCCGGTTTGCCCTCAATGCGAATGCCTTGGATGCTTCCATCAAACAATGAATGGTGTGTGGGGATCACATGCGAAGGGAGATCGCGCTCATCCACACAAAACCCATGGTTTTGGCTGGTGATAAACACCTCACCCGTGGACGCATCGCGCACGGGGTGATTGGCCCCATGGTGCCCAAACTTCATCTTGGTGGTTTTCGCGCCTGCGCCCAAGGCCAACAATTGATGCCCCAAACAAATACCAAAGGTAGGCACCGAGTGCGCCAACAGTTCAGACACCAGATCAATGGCGTACTGGCACGGCTCTGGATCACCTGGGCCGTTAGACAACAAAACACCATCGGGCTTGAGTGCCATGATCTGATCAAATGTCCATTGCGCCGGGACCACGCTCACCCGACAACCGGCCTGAACCAGCAAACGCAAAATGTTGCGCTTGGTGCCGTAGTCCACACACACCACATGATGCTTGGCCTCTGGCACCTGCCCCACACAGCCAGGAGCAGTCAAGTCCACTGCCCCCTCGCGCCACTCAAAGGGCGCTGAGGTAGACACGGTCTTGGCCAAATCCAAACCCTGCATGGGCGGACAAGCGCGGGCTTTTTCTAAGGCTTGCTCGGCATCAATGGACTCGCCGACCATTAAACAGCCATTCAACGCCCCCACTTGGCGAAGGTGACGCGTGAGGGACCGAGTGTCCACTTCAGAAATTCCAGAACGTCCATGGTCTTTGAGAAATTGATCCAACGATGTCTTTGCACGCCATGAGCGATGCAGCCTGGGGTGGTCGCGAACGATCAAACCCATGCAGTGCATTTGATCTGATTCTTGATCGAAAGGGTTGACGCCTGTGTTGCCCACATGGGCGGCTGTGAGTGTCACCAACTGGCCCGCATAACTGGGGTCTGTCAGGATCTCTTGGTAGCCTGTCATGGCGGTGTTGAACACCACCTCGCCCGTCAATGCGGCGGGCGCGCCAAAACCCACACCAGAAAACAGCTGACCGTCTTCTAGTGCCAATATCGCCTTTAAATGGGACAAAGTTTGAGACCTCCGGTTGACAGGGATGAAATACCCCTTATCCGGATGTCTATTGTAAACAAACCGCGAGGTGCGAACCAGCTATATCGCCAAAAAGTCGGGGATTTCGTCGGTGGTTGCAAAAGTCGACACGCCGTGACCCTGCGTCAATAAAAAGTCCAGCCACTTGACTAGGGCCCGATTCAAACGCCAACTGCGCACCACTTGCCCATGAATCGGCAATTCGGGGCCTGCAAATCGCTGAATGCCCTGCTCAGGGCTAAATGCGGTGGCTTCAGCCAAATGCGCATCATGATAAATCCGGATGTAGGCATTGGGGTTTTGAATTTGGGTGTCGGCAAACACGTAGGTCAGCTGCAAATACGAGGTGTAGTCATGCCGCTCGAGCACGTTGAGGTACAAATCTGGGCTGCTCGGTACTTTGGAAACCAAACAATCCGCGCGGCTGAGCTGATCGGGCAACAACAAGCTCAACGCGCCATAGATGGCTGCGTGCAAGTTCGGCAGTTGGCGTGCCAGCTTTTGCACTTGTGGGCGCTGAATCTCTAGCTTGGTTAACATGGTGGGCACTATAGCAAACTCAAGGTGAAGCGCTTTCGAGGTCTTCGCGATGAAGCCCCTGACTTAAGAGGATGCGACTGGCCAGCTCTTCAATGGATGAGCCTGTTGATGAAAGCTGTGGAACACCCTCAGAGCGGAGCAAGGCCTCGGCTGCTTCCACCTCATACCGGCACTGTTTCAGCGAGGCATAGCGCGAGTTGGGCCGGCGAAGCTCACGGATCTTACTCAAGCGCTCGGGCTCAATGGTCAGGCCAAACAGCTTTTTCTTGTGTTGGCGCAGGAAATCTGGCAACCGGGGTTGCTCGAGGTCTTCTTCTGTCAGTGGGTAATTGGCGGCTTTGAGGCCATAGTGCAGCGCCATATACAAGCACGTGGGCGTTTTACCCGAGCGAGACACACCCACCAAAATCACATCGGCCTGGTCCATCTTCTGGCTGATGCCATCGTCGTGGGTTAAGGCGTAGTTGGTGGCCTCCATTCGGTCTTCATAGACGGTGCGATCGCCCATGCCATGGGCACGGCCGACGCTGGGCTTTCTTGGCCGACCCAAAGATTTTTCGATTTCTACCAAAAAATGATCAAACAAATTAAAGACTTGAGCATCACTTTTAGAAATGATCTGAGTAATTTCAGGGTCCACCGTGGTGGAAAAAACCAGACTGGACTCCCCACTGGCCTCGGTCGCCCGATTAATCAACTCAGCGCTGTCACGGGCCTTGGAGGGTGTGTCCACAAATGGCAGCCTAATTTGACGAAACTCAAGATCGGCAAACTGGGTCAGCAAGCTGTGACCAAAAGTCTCAGCTGTGATCGCGGTCCCGTCTGAGACAAAAAACACAGTTCGTTTCATTTCGCCCTCTGGGTTTACAATAGTCACTGGTTCAACACAAAAGCAAGGGAAAACCATCCAGTGACTGAGTATATCCTGTGGCTAGATCAGCTGGGCATGAACGACCTTGAAAAGGTTGGTGGGAAAAATGCTTCTTTGGGGGAAATGATTGGCCATCTGGCTGATGCTGGCGTGCGCGTACCCGGCGGGTTTGCCACCACAGCCGATGCTTTTCGTGAGTTCCTCGACCAATCGGGATTGGCGGGCAAAATCCAAGACCGCTTGGCTTCTTTGGATACCGAGGACACACGCGCACTGGCCCAAGCCGGACAAGAGATCCGTCAATGGATCATGGAAACCCCCTTGCAGGGCCCATTGCAAACCGCCATCACCGAGGCTTTTGCCAAAATGAGCGCGCAATACGGTGATGACATGGCCGTTGCCGTTCGGTCCTCTGCCACCGCCGAAGACCTACCCGATGCGTCGTTTGCCGGTCAACAAGAAACCTTCTTAAACGTCCGAGGCATTGACGATGTCTTAGAAAAACTCCACGCCGTTTTTGCCAGTTTGTACAACGACCGAGCCATTGCTTATCGCGTTCACCACGGATTTGATCACCACGATGTCGCCTTGTCTGCTGGCGTCCAACTGATGGTGAGATCCGATCAAGGCGCAGCCGGTGTGTTGTTCACACTCGACACCGAATCGGGTTACCGCGGCGTTGTGTTTGTGACCTCGAGCTATGGCTTGGGCGAAAGCGTGGTGCAAGGTGCGGTCAATCCCGATGAGTTTTATTTGTTTAAAGACAACCTGCGCAAACAAAAGCCGGCTTTGTTGCGGAAAACATTGGGCTCAAAGGCCACTCGCATGATCAACCACCCAGACCGCGGTGTGGTGGTTGAAGACACGCCAGCCGATTTGGCCAACGACTTCTCGCTCTCCAACGACGAAGTCACCGAATTGGGTCAGATGGCGTTGGCCATCGAAGACCATTACGGACGACCCATGGACATCGAGTGGGGCAAAGATGGCCTCACAGGTGAGCTCTATATCCTGCAGGCCCGTCCCGAGACGGTCAAGAGCCGAACCGACCAAACCATGGAGCGGTTTAAGCTAGAAGAAACCGGCGAGGTCATGACCCAAGGTCGGGCCATCGGCCAAAGAATCGGCACCGGCCGCGCCCGCGTGATTCAAACACTTGAGGCCATTCATGAAGTCGAGCCTGGGGATGTGTTGGTCACCGACATGACCGACCCCGACTGGGAGCCTGTGATGAAACGGGCCTCGGCCATTGTCACCAATCGCGGGGGTCGCACCTGTCATGCCGCCATCATCGCCCGAGAGCTCGGCATCCCCGCTGTGGTGGGTTGTGGTGATGCCACACAATCCATCCCCCACGAAGCGGTGGTCACGGTCGCCTGCTCCGAGGGCGATACCGGCTATGTGTACAAAGGTGCCCTGCCTTTCAGTGTGGCTGAAGATTCCATGGATGAAATGCCCGAAGCGCCACTCAAAGTCATGATGAATGTCGCCAACCCCGACCGCGCGTTTGATTTTGCACAAATCCCAAACCACGGGATCGGATTGGCGCGATTGGAGTTCATCATTAACCGAATGATTGGCATCCATCCCTTGGCTTTGCTCAATCACGAGAGCCAACCCGAGCTGGTCAAAGCAGAAATTGATCAACGGATTCGTGGCTACAGTGACCCAGTCTCTTTCTATGTCGACCGACTCGCCGAAGGCATCTCCACCATTGCCGCACC
>JAGYMV010000054.1 GCA_018400355.1 Wenzhouxiangella sp. | reverse complement strand
GGATGCCGAAACTCGGGTGGAGGCTGAGGCGAAGCTGGAAGCATTTTTGCCAAAAATCGGATATCCAGACCGCTGGCGTGATTATTCGGCAGTGGAAGTCGAGGCCGACGATCTGATTGGTAACCTCAATCGTTTGTCTGAGTGGTCTTGGGAAGATTCGCTCGCAAGACTCGATGAGCCTGTCCGCGATTGGGAATGGTTCATGAGTCCGCAGACCGTCAACGCTTACTACTCGCCAACGCGCAATGAGATCGTCTTTCCAGCGGCCATTTTGCAACCGCCTTTCTTTGACCCCTTTGCTGATCCAGCAGTTAACTTTGGCGCCATCGGTGGTGTGATTGGTCATGAGATGGGCCACGGCTTTGATGACCAAGGGTCTCGCTCGGATAGCAAGGGCGTGTTGAGGAACTGGTGGACCGACCAGTCCAGAGAGCAGTTTGAGGAGCGCACAGCCGCCTTGGTTGCCCAATATGATGGCTTTAGCCCCCTGCCCAATATGACCGTCAATGGCAGTTTGTCGCTTGGTGAAAATATCGGCGATTTGGGTGGCCTCTCGATTGCGCATCACGCCTACAAGATGTACCTGGCTGACCACCATGGTGGTGAGTCTCCGGTCCTAGACGGCTACACCGGCGATCAACGCTTTTTCATGGCATGGGCGCAAGTTTGGCGGACCATTGAAACAGAAGAGTCCTTGCGTGCCCGTCTCATTCGAGGCCCACACAGCCCGGCCATGTATCGCGTCAATGGTGTCGTCAGAAACATTGATGCTTGGTACGATGCCTTCGATGTCTCTCCTGACGATGCGCTCTATATCGCACCTGAGAACCGTGTCAATATTTGGTAACTTGGGTTTTTTAGAATGAGGCCATGCACATTGGTCATGGCCTCATTGAAGGAGAAACAATCTTGAAATTACTTCGCGTTAGCCTGCTTGCAGGTGGTTTTTGTGTGCTTTTAAATCCAGTCCAAGCCGCCGAGAGCGCTGAGAGTTGGTATCAGGCGGGTCAAAACTGGATTGAAGGACGCCAAGGAACGGCGGATACGAAGCCTCAAGCGCGCAATGTCATCTTATTTGTGGGGGATGGCATGAGCTTGACGACAGTGGCCGCTGCACGCATTCTCCAAGGGCAGCAACAAGGGCAAACGGGCGAAGAAAATTATCTGTTTTTTGAGCGCTTTGAAAACCTCGCTTTAGCCAAGACGTACAACACCAACCAGCAAACACCCGATTCAGCTGGCACCATGACAGCCATGGTCACTGGCGTTAAAAGCTTTGCTGGGGCCATCGCGGTTGACCAAGGTGCCACTCGCGGAGATTGCGCCTCAATGGATGGCGCCACAAGGGTGAGTCTATTGGACTTGGCCGCACAGTCTGATATGGCCACAGGCGTGGTGTCGACCACCAGGATCACCCACGCCACGCCCGCTGCGTTGTTTGCCAAAAGTCCAGAGCGAAGCTGGGAGAGTGACCGTGGCCTGCCCCCCACTGCTGTGGAGGCCGGGTGCCGAGACATCGCCCGTCAATTGGTGGAATACGATGTGGGGCGTGGGATTGATGTGGTCTTAGGGGGTGGTCGTCGCGCTTTCTATCCGAGTGATTGGAGTGATCCAGAGTATCCGGACATCATGGGCCACCGAAGCGATGGAAGAAATCTTATCACCGAGTGGCAAGAGCGCTTCCCCGCCGGTCGCTACGTCTGGAACCATGAAGAGTTTAAGGCGGCCATGGCGGCGGACTCAGACGGACCGATTCTGGGGCTTTTTCAACCAAGCCACATGCAGTATGAATTTGACCGCCCAGATGATCCAGGTGGAGAGCCCTCTTTGAGTGAAATGGTGACCGCGTCCATTGAGTTGCTGCAAAAAAGGAGCGATCAAGGATTTGTCTTGGTGGTGGAAAGTGGCCGCATCGATCATGCGCATCACGCCAATAATGCGTGGCGCGCCTTGACCGATACCATCGAGTTTAACCAAGCGATCGAAGCGGCGGTTGGTCTGGTGGACATGGATGAGACGCTGGTCATCGTCACAGCCGACCACGCCCATGCGCTGACATTTGATGGATATGGTGTGCGGGGGAATCCCATCATGGGTTATGCCGTTCGCCCAGGCGATGGGCCTGAATCTGAGCGCACCATGCGCGATCACGAAGATCAGCCCATGACAGTGCTGAACTATGCAACGGGGCCAGGCTATCGCCGAGACGACGCCACCATCGATTTTCGAACCATGGACCCCCTAACCCCAGACTACAAACAAAAAGCCGGTACTTGGCAGTATTCAGCGACTCACGCGGGAGAGGATGTGCCGGTCTATTCCATTGGACCTGGGGCTGACGTGCTCTATGGTGTCGTTGAACAGAATGTGATCTACCACAGCATCATCAATGCCCTCCCCCGTCTAAAGCAAGCCGAGGAGCGGTTGCGCGATGCCTCTGGCCTGCCGCAGTGGGATGGCGTGACCAGAAACGACTCAGGCGGTGATTGAGCTCCATTACCTCGCTCACTCTCGCTCGCAGCGGGTGCTCTGGTTTGCCGAGGAAATTGGCCTTGAGTACCAGTTAATCATTCATCAGCGGGACCCTGTGACCCGTTTGGCCAAACCGGAAGTCCGCGACATTCACCCGCTGGGCAAGCTTCCCATATTGGTGGAAGGCGATCTGATCTTGGCAGAGTCCGCTGTCATTCTTGAGTACATGGCCCGTCGCCATGCGCCCGACTGGCTGATTGACTCAACGGACAGTGACTACTGGAATTTTCAATACTGGATGCACTACGCAGAGGCCTCAATGATGCCGCCTTTGTTGGTCCGATTGATTTTTTCCATGCTCAAAGGTCCAGCGATACCCGCACTCATCCGCCCGTTGACTAAGCGAATCGCCAATCAAGTTGATCAAACGTTTACCAACCCACAGATTCAGACACACTTTGAATTTGTGGAGGCGCATTTAAACCAAAATGAGTGGTTTGCGAGCGATCAAATCACCCTCGCTGATGTCCAGATGTTGTTCCCACTGGAGGCCGCACTGGCCAAAAGAAGCATCCAGCCGGAGGCATTCCCCAATGTGGTGTCTTATGTGCAAAGGCTACAAGCGCGGCCGGCCTATCAGCGGGCGCTCAGCAAGGGTGGGCCTTACGAGTTTGGTCCCGTCTGATTCAACGCCTCGAGCACGCGGGCCTCTAATTTGCCGCCCACAGGTTTTGTCATCGAACCAAAATGCTCAACCACCACCCCGTCTCTTCCAATTAAGTACTTATTGAAGTTCCAGCTTGGTGCCTGGGTGGCTTTGGCCAATTTGGAAAACAGCGCGTTGGCTTCTGCGCCCCGCACTGAACTTGTCGCGAACATGGGAAAGGTGACGCCATAGTTGATTTGGCAAACATCGGCAGTCTCACTTTCATCGGCGTGTTCTTGACGAAAGTCATTGGATGGGAACCCCAGCACCACGAACCCCTTGTCTTTGTGGGATTGATAGAGTGCCTCAAGACCTTCGAACTGGCCAGTGAACCCACATTGGCTGGCGGTGTTGACCACCAAGATGACATCACCCTGAAAGGCATCGCAGAGCTTTAAACTTTGCTTGGAGGCCAGGAGACGCTGCTCGTAGTTCAAGAGATCATCACACATTGGGGTTGCTCCCGCTTTTTCTGCATTGGCCCAAGTCAGCGATGAACACAATATGGCCACCCACATCACACCAAGGACAAAGGGCTTCTGATTGGCCATTGGGAGGACGCTTAGGCACTTCTGTGCGACGGACCATCCAGTCACTTAGGTGATCACCATCACAGGGGTCTTAGCGTGGCGCAGCACCTTGTCGCTAACGCTACCAATCATTAGGCTTTTCATTCGAGACAGACCACGACGCCCAATCACCACCATCGCACCTGAGTTATCCTCTGTATAGCGAAGGACCTCCTCGGCGGGATCACCCATGGATGTTTCTTGTTCCACATCAACGCCGACATCTGAACCGAGGGCTTCATGGGTCAAATCAAACGCTTTTTGCGCGGCGGCTTGAGCGGCCTGATCAATATCGGAGCGCGACATGCCGGCCATGCCAATAATTTCGACGGATGCTGCGGGGAAAACATAAAACAAGCGCACCCCAACCCCGAAGGCTTTCGCCAGATCAATACCAAAGAGCGCTGCTCGGGTGGAGTTCTCTGACCCATCAACGGGGACCAAGATTTCTGTAATCTGTTCACTCATGGGATGTTCCTCTCCTGTCTGTCTAACGCTGTGGTTATTATTCTACGGCATTGGGCTTGTGGGTGCTCAACAAGGTCAATAGCTCGGCTTCTGTCAAAATAGGCACATTGAGGGACTGGGCCTTTTGATACTTCGACCCAGGCTCTTCACCTGCAATGACCCCCGTTGTTTTGGCAGATACGCTGCCAGTCACCTTGGCGCCCAGTGCTTCGAGTTGCTGCTTGGCTGCTGACCGATCCATCGCGTCTAGTCGACCGGTTAAGACGTAGGTCTGCCCATTGAGTGGTTGTCGCGTTGCTTCTTTCTTTGCAATGGGCGGGTAATCCACGCCAAGTTCTTGTAACTCTTGGATGACTTCTTGGTTGTGGGGCTCTTTGAAAAATGAGACCACGTGGTGGGCCACGACAGGGCCAACATCTGGAACCGACTCCAGCGTTTGCGCATCGCTTGACGCGATGGCATCCAGGGTACCGAAATGGTTGGCCAATGCGGTCGCAGTCACCGCACCGACCTCGCGAATCCCAAGTGCAAACAACAATCGGTCGAGTTGTGTTTTTCGACTGTGATCGATGGCATCTAGGAGGTTTTGGGCTGATTTATCGCCCATGCGCTCGAGGCCTGTTAATGTCTCGTGATCTAGGCGATAGAGATCAGCCGGGGTTTTAACGAGCCCCTCATCGACCAACTGATTGATGACTTGCGTTCCAAGGCCATCGATGTTCATGGCTGTTCGACTCACAAAGTGCTCCAACGCGCGCTTGCGCTGTGCTGGGCACACCAAACCGCCTGTGCAACGAACGGCCGCTTGGCCCTCAATCTGCTCGACCGCGCTTCCACACTCAGGGCACTGCGTGGGCATTTCCCAGGGCTCAGAGCGTTTCCCTTTGTCTGTATTGATCGATCGGACAATTTCTGGGATGACATCGCCTGCCCGTCGAACAACGACCTGATCGCCTGGCCGAACATCTTTTCGTTTGATCTCGTCTGCGTTGTGCAAGGTGGCGTTGGTGACCGTCACGCCCCCAACGAACACAGGTTCCAATCGCCCCACGGGGGTGAGTGCGCCCGTGCGCCCCACTTGGATATCGATGCCCAGCAGCGTGGTGACTTCTTCTTGCGCGGGAAACTTATGGGCCAACGCCCAGCGGGGTGCGCGGCTAACAAAACCCAATTCTTGTTGATCCGAGAGGCTGTTGACCTTATAGACCACACCATCAATGTCATGATCCAATTGGTCTCTTTTGGCAAGAAAGCCCTCGTGGGAGGCCAAGAGCATCGATAGGTCCTTTGCCACCACAATGTCTGCACTGATCGGAAAGCCGAGGTCTTGGAGCCACTCGTAAATGGCTTTTTGTGTGGGAAACCCAGAATCTTCGATCACCGCCCCATAGGCAAAAAACTGCAAGGGACGCGTGGCGGTGATGGCAGGGTCCAGCTGGCGCAGGCTTCCAGCTGCTGCATTCCTCGGATTCACAAAGAGCTTTTGGCCCGCTTCGCCCAACTTGTCGTTTAAACGCTTGAAGCCCGAGCGGGTCATCACAATCTCACCGCGGACCTCAAGCCTGCTCGGGGGCGTTTGAGTTCTCAGCTCTAGAGGAACGGATCGAATG